>JAIRTG010000141.1 GCA_031255055.1 Prevotellaceae bacterium | reverse complement strand
CAAATATTATGTCAGCGCTATGGAGGAGGGCTTGCTGCGCGATCCGTCCGCTGAGACCTATCATGTGAAGGATAGCGGCGACTTGGAAGCGGTGAACAAACGGTTTAATGAGGAACTGGGGACGCTCACACTCGAAACTGCGGATAGGAAAGTGTTTGACCTCGGGAGTCCGTCAGGCATATTATTGTCAACAGGAATTGAGAATAAGAGGTTCAAACTGCACGGTAGCAAATTGAGAAAGAAAGCAGAAAAGCACGGTTTTAAATTTACCGATTTAAAAGATTTGCCGAAAGTAATAAACGATCCTGTAGCAGTATTTAAAGGTAGCGAAAAAGGCAGTCATGCTATATTAACCGAATTGCAAGTGGAAGGTAATAGCGTGTTGGTGGCCGTAAAATTAGGAAAAGGGGCAGATATTGATTTCAATATAATATCTTCTGCTTACGGGAAAGCGAGCAGGGGCGTCATTGACTGGATAAACAAAGGGAAATTACTGTACGCCGACAAAGAAAAAACTCTTGACTATTTGCACCTCGCCGCTCCAATTGCGGCAGCCTCAAACAATCAAGAGCTTGATTCTGCCGCAAAGATAGTACGGGAATTTGAGAATCCCAAACTTTCGGGAGAAGAAAACAATGATGTTCGCTTTCATGCGGCGCCGACGGATGAAAAGAAGCCGACGGATGAGAAGAAGCCGACGGATGAAAATCGTGATGAACTTGATAGAAAGCTAAATGGGTTGGGATTTCGTTTGCGTGAGGCATGGCAAGATTCACATGCTGCGGTGAAGGTGTTTTTGGACTTCCTTCGGTCTAAGGGCATTAAGGTGGCGGAGTCGGACGACTATTATCTTCAGAGTACCCATGTGACGGGTAAGAACGATGCCGACCTTGTCGAGTATGTAGAGAAAATACATAAGCCGCTACTTGATGCGACGATCGCGCTGGAAAAAAAAGGCCTATCCTTTCGTGATGTGGAAAATTATATGATGCTAAAGCATGGCATCGAGAGGAACCTGTATATGCGCACGGCTGCGGTGGAAGAATGGCGTTCGGAGCATCCCGATGCAACAGCATCCGAAGTGGTTGAGTTTGCGGAAAGCCTCCCTTCCGACTATTCGGGCGTGACGGCGATTGAAAAGGAGGTGGGTGTTTCGGCGCAGCAATATATTGATAAAACCGAGGAGAAAGCAGGAGAAGATGCGATTAATAACTTTTGGGAACGAATAAATGCTGCAACTCGTTTCAGTATAAACAAGTCTTATATCGGCGGAAACATCAGCAAGGCCGAAAGGGACGAAATTGTCGGCAGATACGACTACTTTGTCCCGCTGAGAGGGCATGACAAGGAGACGGCGGAGGATAAATGGAATTATGCACCGGACATGGGCGTTTATTTTGTCAATCCGCTTATCAAAGCCAAAGGCAGAAAGAGCCGTGCGGAAAGGCCGTTTGCTTATATCTCTTCTATGACCCTAAGCTCGATTGTTTCGGCTAACCGAAATGTGCTTAATCAGTCTGTGCTTCGTTTGGCCCGAAAGGATACTATGGGGTTGATGTCGGTAAGTCCTACGTGGTACGAAAAGACAGGAGAGGATAACGGTGTGGCTGTTTTTGAGGTTGCGGAGCCGGTATATAACGCAGACATGGAGGTTTATCTTCGTAACATTTCCGACTTTCACGCACGGATGGAACAGTTGGAGTCGCAAGGATTGGCCTTTCGCCGCGAGAAACGACTCAATATAGGCAACATATTTATAAAGCCGTCGCAGAAGAAGCAACATGCGGTTCATGTGATGGAAAACGGCGTGTCTCATGCCGTCTATTTTAACGGTAATCCTGCCGTCTCCCGCGCTATCAACGGCGATAACCGCGTCCACAATCCTAATAAGGCTTTTGACGACATCCGCAAACTGTCTCGGATGATGGCGGCCAATTTTACTACCCGAAATCCGTTGTTTATGGGCAAGAATTTTATCCGTGATATGCTTCTTGCGGCAACAATTGTTCCGGTGAAGGAGGGTCTTGTGTATACGGCGCTTTTTGCCGAGTCTATTTCTCCTGCTTCGGTGGCGCTGAAAAGGCTGCTTTTCGGCAAGGATGGTGTTGATTTGAATGACAAATACGGCAGATATGCTTACGAGTATCTTATCAACGGCGGTAAAACCGGTTATTCTCATATATTAGAATTGCAACAGGTGCAAAAGCGGATAGATCGGGAGATGGCGCACGGTAATAAGCAACCGGCTATACGTGCGCTGTTCGATTTTATAGGAACCTGTAATGATTATGCGGAGAATCTGACGCGGC
The DNA here is from genome assembly GCA_031255055.1 of Prevotellaceae bacterium. GTDB lineage: Bacteria > Bacteroidota > Bacteroidia > Bacteroidales > Paludibacteraceae > JAIRTG01. The sequence continues at coordinate 2,421 of JAIRTG010000141.1, read as the reverse complement.
TGTCGGTCTATATAGCCAGTCGCGAATCGGGCCGGAGTATTGTCCGTTCAATATCGGATGCAAAAGAGATTACAGTGAATTTCAATCGCGGCGGCGCCGGTGGGTATGGCTCAAGCAGCGTCAGGGGCTTGTATCTGTTCGTCAATGCGAGCATTCAGGGCGCGGCTGCTATTATAGGCGTAGCAAAAGAACATCCGGTAAGAGCGACAGCCGTTTTTGCGTCATACGCGCTCTTCGGCAGTCTGATGATACCATTGATGAACATGTTGCTCGGGGGGGATGACGAGTATTGGAAATTGAGCGACTGGGACAGGCAGATGCACGTGTGTGTCTACACCGGAAAGGGATTTATAAAAATCCCCCTCCCTCAAGATTTACGCGCACTTTATGCTATTGGTGATAATTTTGCGCAGGCCGTATTGAAAAAAAAGGACTATACGGACGCCATTACGGATAGCGGAATGGTGCTTGTCGGTTTGATACCGGCGAATCCGTCGGGGATTGTCGGCGCAAGTTGGGCGGAACTGATGCCCGATTTTGTCCGTCCCGTCGCGCAGCATATTGCAAACAAAAATTTCATGGGTACGTCGATCTATAATCAATGGGCGGCCGACGGGCTTCCGGGCTATCAGAAGGTGCGGACAAATAAAAAGGGCGAGGTCTATGCTCCTGCGTTTCTTGTACGTTTTTTTGAGGGTCTTGATTCGCTTACCGGAGGTGACGGCGTGTCGCGCGGGCGGCGGAGTTTTAATCCCGATTTGGCGGAGCATTATTTGCGTGGCTATTTCGGAGGGGTGTATAATATGGCTGCACAGACGTTGAGCGGCATATACAGGGCGAGAGATTTCGCACTAACGGGAGAGTCGGATTGGAAAGTACGGCAGACACCTTTAGGTGCCTTTTATACCGATGTTGATGATATGCCTGTCGCACGGCGCGGACTGACGACTCGTTATTACAATATCAGTAAGGATGTAAGCGAGGTGAAAAGAAAGCAAAAGGCGTACGCAGCGAAGTTTACGGAGGGAAGTATCGGTATGGCTGATTATGCAAAGAAGTTGAGCCGGATGCGTTACTATGATCTGAAATCGTTGGACGAGCGTATCTCTTATATCAAGAAAATAGATGATAACCTGAAAAATTTGAGTCCCGACCTTCAGAGACAGCGTGAGGAGGAGAGCGCCCGACTGAAAGCGGAGTTGGTCGAAATCTATGACGGAATAATGGAAAAGGACGCCCCGGTGGTTGGCGATTAGTGTTTCGTGCTGCATCTACCGGCTGTCAAGACTGCGTCGCTGCGCTCCTTGCACGGTTGTCGCCAAACAATGATGTAATGAGTTTCCCGTATGTGTTGGTAATCCGTTTTTTTTTTATCATGGAAACTTTTTTACCTTTGTATTAAAATAAGAATACATAATATCGTAGTATTGTGAACTATAAGAATTTACTTGTCGCGTTGGGCTTCAGTCCAAAAGAAAATGTTTGCGATGTTTTTGCAAAGAAATATCCGCAGACAGATAACTATTGCCTTGAAGTAGATTTCGAGAGAAATACAATTGATTATGGCAACCTTATCCATTCCGATAGCAAAACCACACAAAATTTCTCCCAGCCCGAAAACTTTGTTGTTTTAGAATGTGTCGATCGCTTGCTCGAAAAAGGCTACAGTCCCGCTGACATTATTCTTGAAAACACGAGGAAACTTGGAAGACAGGAAAAAGGCCGACTGGACATTTTGGTAAAAAAAGAAGGTAAGGCGTTTTTGATGATTGAATGTAAAACATTCGGCAAAGAGTTTCAAAATGAATTCGCCAAAATGAAACGCGACGGCGGCCAACTGTTTTCATATTTTCAGCAAGACACCAACGCCGAATTAGTAATGCTTTACACCTCACAGCTTGAGGAAAAAGGAATCACTTTTGAAAATCAGATTATTAAAATAGAGGAAGATTACAGGCAAGCTGGCAGTGTGGCCGAACTCTACGAGCGTTGGAACAAACTCTTTTCCAATAACGGTGTTTTCGAAGCATGGGTGAAACCCTACTGTTATACAAATAAAGCGCTTACAATAAAAGATTTGACGGAAATAAAACAGGAAGATAGCAGTTTTATTTTCAACAGTTTTCTGGAAATTCTCCGGCATAACGTAGTCTCCGATAAAGGGAACGCCTTTAACAGGATATTCACGCTCTTTCTTTGCAAGATTTATGATGAAAAAGTAAATGAAGACACGGACAATGAACTGGATTTTCAATGGCGGGAAGGAATCGACGATCATCGAAGCTTCCAGCTCCGTCTTACTGACTTGTATAAAAACGGAATGTATGAGTTTTTGGAAAAAGTGGTTACGGATTTTTCCGAAACAGAATTTAATAACAAATTCCCTTTTCTTACCGACACGCAACGAACGCCTATTTTAGA
>JAIRTG010000111.1 GCA_031255055.1 Prevotellaceae bacterium | reverse complement strand
GAGTCGGCGCCGATGAAATATTGATATATATACGGATTTTCAACTAATTAATTCCATATCACATGAAAAAAATACTATTTATTCCTATTTTCCTTCTCCTGACTAATAATGCTTTTTCGCAAATTTCGGAAGCATTAATTGTAAAAGAATACAAGCTCAAAAACGGACTGACCGTCTGGATTAATGAAGACCACTCTACGCAAAAAGTCTACGGAAGCGTTGTGGTTAAGGCCGGTGCAAAAGATTCGCCCGATACGGGTATCGCACACTATTTTGAACATATTATGTTTAAAGGAACCGACAAAATCGGTACGACGGACTACGCGGCCGAAAAGGTCTATCTCGATTCTATTTCGCTGAAATACGACGAACTGGCGGCTACCACCGATGCAATCCGCCGGAAAGCGATTCAGAAAGAAATCAACGAGTTGAGCATAAAAGCGGCGGAATATGCCATCCCGAACGAACTCGACCGCCTGATTTCGTGCTACGGCGGCAGCGGATTGAACGCTTTCACAAATTACGATTTGACGGTGTATCACAATACCTTTTCGCCGCAATATTTCGGGCAGTGGGCGACGCTGTACAGCGAACGGTTTGTCGATCCGGTGTTTCGTCTTTTTCAGAGCGAACTTGAAACGGTCTATGAAGAAAAAAACATGTATGACGACGCGCTTATCAGAAAGACGCAGCAGGTGCTGTTCCGTAAATTTTTCGCGCCCCATCCCTATATGTATTCCGTGATCGGCAGCGGCGAAAATTTGAAAAATCCGCAGCTTTCGGAAATGAAAAAGTTCTATGACCAATATTATGTGGCGGGCAACATGGGACTCATTATCTGCGGCGACGTGTATGCCGATGACATTATGCCGGTTATCGAACGGACTTTCGGACGGATACAAGCGGGCGAAGCTCCCAAAAAAGACATTCCGCAACCCGCTTCGATCAACGGACGGGAAACGTTTAAAGTCAAGATTCCGATACCGCTTGTCAAAGCGGGGGCGTACGGATGGCGTGGTGCGCCGCAATACCACGAAGATGAAATGGCGCTGGAAATCGCTACCGGACTGTTGAATAACTCGAATATGAGCGGGTTTCTGGATAAGTTGACAAATGACCGAAAAATACTTGGCGCCGGTATCATGAATATAGGATACTATGATGCGGGCCTTTTGGCGGGTTTTGTTGTGCCGAAGCTCCTTTTTCAATCGGAAAGCAAAGCGAAAAAACTGATGTACGCCGAAATCGAACGCCTGAAAACCGGCGATTTTACCGAAGAAGATGTCGATGCCTCGAAAATAGAGATTAAACGTAACTATCAGCGTTCGCTGGAAAGCCTTGACGACCGCGCATACATGATGCAAAGCATTTTCGGAAAAGGAAAAAGTTGGAACGAACACCTTGACCGAATCATGACCATCGACCGGTATGGGAAAAGCGATATTATGGCCATTGCGAATAAATATTTTACCGGTAATTACTTCGACGTATCGAAAAAAACAGGCAACTATCCGAAAGAGCGTGTAGAAAAACCGGGGTTTGCTCCGATTGTACCCAAAAATAAAGACGCCGAGTCGACATACGCCAAAGAGCTGGAAAAGCTGCCGTTGACGGATGCTCATCCCCGTTTTCTCGATTTTGAAAAAGAGGTGGAAACCGTCGACATCGCCCCGCTGGTGCATTTGTATATGAAACAGAATCCGATAAACGACATCTTTTCCATCAAAATATCATTCGGAAAAGGCAGCAACGAGTCCAATCTGCTCGCCCCGTTGAGGGCCTACCTGGAACTGCTGGGTACCGAATCGATGAATTACGACGAATTTAGAAACAGTTTTCAGCGTCTTGGGGCTATTTTTTACACCAATTGCGGACTCAACGATTTTTCGCTCAACCTCACCGGATTCGACAGACATTTTGAAGAATCGATGGCGCTGATGGCTCAGTTTATACGGCAGGTGAAACCCGAAAAGAAAAAGCTGAAACAGCTCGTCGATGAGAAAAAGTTGGTTGATAAATCATTTGATCAGTCGCCCGACAATCTTGCAACCGCCCTTTTCCAGAAAGTGGCTTACGGGCAAAACTCCGATTTTTTGAAACAGCTTTCGTTGGCGGAAACAAAAAAACTGACAACAGATGACCTCATGCAGGCATTTGCCGACATTCTGAGCGTTGAGTGCGACATCCATTACAGCGGGAAATTACCGGCCGAAACGGTCGTCGAACAGTTAAAAAAGACCCTCAATACGGCAAACGTAACGACGCCGTCCAACGTGCCGCTGTTCTTCGAAAAATCCGAATACCACGAGCCGCTGGTCTATTTTGTCGACTCGCCCAAAGCCACCCAGAGCATTATTCGGCTCTATTGTTTGGGGGGTGTAAACGAGGATGAAGGCAGTCGTCATGCCGGCGATTTGTTCACTTCCTATTTCGGTTCGGGAATGAGTTCGATTATTTTTCAGGAGATTCGCGAATTTCGTTCGCTGGCCTATCGCGCCGCCGCCGGCTATTCGTTCACCAACTATAAACACCGCGACAAGCCCGGATTTTTCTACGGCATATTGTCCACCCAGAGCGACAAGACCATTGAAGCAATGACCGTTATAGATTCGTTGATACGTCACTTTCCGGTCAAGCCCGAACGGGTAGAGTCGGCCCGTCAACGCATTATCAATAACGCAATGAACACTTATCCCGAATTTCGTCAGGTTTCGAGTCGCATCGCGTCGTTGAAAAAGCAGGGCTACAGCGACGACCCGAACAAGTTGCTGACGGAAGCGATGCCGAATATGGGGATGGATGAAATTGTTGATTTTTACACGAAAAACATCAAAGGCCGTCCGACGGTCTATCTGGTTGTGGGAAGCGAAAAGCACTTGGATATGAATCGGCTATCCGAATTCGGCAAAATCGTCAAACTGAAACTTTCCGATATTTATAAATAACCTGTTCGCTGTTGCGGCTGTCCGAACATCACCCCCAGATGTGAATCCGGAGGTGATGCATAGGGCCGCGCCTACGGCGTGATGCGGTGTTGTTACTGAAAGCGAGAGAGGAGTTTACGCTACCGCGCATTGGGATAATATGTCAATTATTCGGCTTCGCCGTTGTTCACTTCGCCATTCATCGCTTTCAACAGATTTCTTGACTACGGAATGACGAAGTGAGGCGGCTATGCCCAATAAGGGAACCATCCATTTACGCAACTTCGATTTGTCCCCTCGAAGATAAGCCCCAAAGAAACGCTCCTTCGCGCAAATTGCTTATTTCATTTCTTCAAACGTAACCTCTTCCAAAGCTTTTTTCAGTTCCGTACCCGGCGTAAAGATAACCTTCACGCCCTTGATATTGGCAGTATTGAACGCTGCAGACGAGTCGGCGCCTTCGCTCATAAGATTCAGGCGCAACGTACCGAAATCGCCCAACTGTATGCTCATACCTATTTTCAGGAACGTGGGCAGTTCCTCAAGAAAATTGTAGAGCGTGTTTTCAATATCGCCGCGCGTAAGCGACGAACGTCCCGCGATTTCTTTCGAGAAATCTTTAATCGGAAACTTACCAGCATTTACCGAGTTGGCATACCATTTTTTCGGCGCGGCGGGATTTGAGGGATT
>JAIRTG010000016.1 GCA_031255055.1 Prevotellaceae bacterium | reverse complement strand
TGAGTACATAAATAGTATGTATTCGTTTCGCTTAGTGAAAACATAACTGCCGTTTTTGACCGCAAAGATCAGACTTGGATTCCCATCCGGAAATACGGCCTTGACTGAAGGCTTACGCTGAAGCGAAGGGGAAACTTCCCCCCCCTCCGTCTCTTTCTCTTTCTCTTTCTTCATGGAAGACCGAACGGCGGACTGAAGAGAGGGAAAAACTGCACCCTCCTCCTACTTCTTTCTCTCTCTTTATGAAAAATCGCCGAAGGTGTTTAAATAGTGTTTCGTGATGAGTGATGAGTGATTAAATAAATAGCGTGAACTTGTACGAACCATAACCAACCATGAACCATTCACCACTAATCGTTGATCGTTGATCGCTAAACACTGTCTTCCGACTTCATAAAATTGTGGAAATTTATACTTTTTACTGTTGTTATTAGGAATTTAACTCTATATTTGCTGCGGTTTTTATAAAATATACAATCCTGATAAATCAAATTTTACGTTTATGAAAAAAAATCAAATGCTATTATTGTTATTTTCATTATTGATGCTTGCCTCGTGCGGAAGCAAAAAATATGAATATGAAAGCGTGCCGAACGATCCGCTGAATGTGCGAATCTATACGCTCGAAAACGGTATGAAAGTCTATTTCTCGGTAAATAAAGACAGACCTCGTATCCAAACCTATATCGGCGTGAGGGTGGGAGGTAAAAATGACCCTGCCGAAACTACCGGATTGGCGCACTATTTTGAACACCTGATGTTTAAAGGTACACAAAACTTCGGTACAACCGACTATGAGGCGGAAAAACCAATGCTCGACGAAATCGAAGCGCTGTTTGAAATTTACCGAAAAACAAGCGATGAAACGGCACGTAAAGCTATTTATGCCAAAATAGACAGCGTGTCGCAAGAAGCGTCGAAAATCGCAATCCCAAACGAATATGATAAACTGATGTCAACTATCGGTTCGCAGGGAACGAACGCTTTTACTTCCTACGACGTTACGGCTTATGTGGAAAATATCCCGAATAACGAAATCGAAAACTGGGCGAAAATAGAAGCCGACAGGTTTCGGAATCCCGTTATCCGACTGTTCCACACCGAACTCGAAACGGTGTATGAGGAAAAAAATATGTCGCTGACCAACGATGACCGTAAATCATACGAAGCGATGCTGTCGGCGCTCTTCCCACACCATCCCTACGGTACGCAAACCGTTTTGGGTACGCAGGAACACCTGAAAAATCCGTCGATAACCAATATCAAAAATTATTTCGATACCTATTATGTGCCGAATAATATGGCTATTATAATGGTAGGCGATTTCGACCCGGATGAAACAATCAAAATTATTGATAACTATTTCGGTTCGATGGTGCCGAAAGAAATCCCCGAACTGACCGTCGCGCCCGAAGAACCTATCACCGCCCCGATAGAAAAAGAAGTGGTCGGACTGGAAGCCGAAAATATCTCAATCGCCTTTCGTATGCCGGCAGCAAATCATGCCGATATACCGACACTGGAGCTGGTCGATTATATCCTCACGAACGGAAAAGCAGGACTGATTGACTTGAATCTGAACCAAAAACAACAAGTGCTTTCTGCCGGAAGTTATGTCGAGGATTTTGCCGATAATTGTGTCTTTACCTTGTACGGAGCGCCCAAAAAAGGACAAACACTGGATGAAGTCCGCAATTTGCTCCTCTCGCAGTTGGAAATTCTCAAAAAGGGCGAGTTCGACGAAAACCTGTTGAAAGCCGTTATCAATAATTTTAAATTGAATCAATACTACCAACAGGAATCGCCCGGATATGTCGCACGCATCATTTTAAATTCTTTTGTAAACGGTATCGACTGGAAAGCGCAGACAGGCCGAATCGACAGACAGTCCGAATTGACTAAACAGGATATTGTTGATTTCTGTAATAAGTACTTCGGCGAAAATTATGCGGTTGTCTATAAACGCGAAGGAAAACCGAATGACGATAAACTGGATAAACCCCAAATTACGCCTATCGCTACCAATCGCGACGAAGAAAGCGCTTTTCTCGCCGAAATCAAGGCTCGCGAAGTGCAGCCGATTGAGCCGCTGTTCCTCGACTATTCAACCGATCTAAGCGTTCTGAAAGCAAAACAGGAAATCCCTATCCTCTATAAACAAAACAGTACAAACCCGCTGTTCTCACTGAACTATGTGTTTGAAATGGGAAATAATAGCGATAACCGACTCGGATTGGCATTCGATTACCTGGATTATCTGGGAACATCCGAAAAAACGGCCGAACAAATCAAATCCGAACTGTACGAAATAGCCTGTTCGTTCAGCGTATCATCGACCAACGAGCGGGTATATGTCTCCGTCAGCGGCTTGCACGATAACTTCGACCGGGCGCTGGCTTTACTGGAACAGCGACTGGCCGACCCGCAAGTCAACGAAGACGCATTCAACAATCTTGTTGTCGACATCCTGAAAAGTCGTGGGGACGAGAAATTGAATCAACGTACCAATTTCGCCCGTTTGAGAACTTACGCGATGTACGGAAAAAACTCACCCGCAACAAATATTTTATCCGAGCAGGAACTGAAATCGCTGAATCCGCAAGTGTTGACCGACATTATTAAAAACTTGAAAAACTTCGAACACAAAGTGTTGTATTACGGCCCGCTGTCGTCGGACGGCATCGTGCAAATAATCAACGACAGACACGCTACAGGCGAATCGTTACAGCCGCCGCTACAGGCGAAAGAATTCCCCGAACTCCCGACCGAAGAGGGAAAAGTGTTGCTGGCCGATTACGACGCCAATCAAATCTACATGGCTTCCGTCAACAAAGGCGGATCTTTCGACCGTTCGATCGAACCGGACAGAAATATGTATAATGAGTATTTTGGCGGCGGTATGAACAGCATCGTCTTTCAGGAAATGCGCGAAGCAAGAGGTTTGGCCTATTCGGCTAATGCACAGTATGCCCGTCCGTCGAAACCCGAACGGTCGTACTATTATCAAACATTCATCGCCACACAAAACGATAAAATGACGGACGCTATCCTTGCGTTCGACGAAATTGTGAACAAAATGCCGGCTTCGGAAAAAGCGTTCGATGTTGCAAAAGAAGGCTTGTTGACGAGCCTGCGTACAGGACGTATCCTCAGGGCAAGCGTTCTTTGGACGTATTTGAACGATACGGAATTTGGTTACACAACCGATTCGAGAAAAGACCTGTTCGACAAAATCCCCGCAATGACTTTGCAAAATGTTGTTACATTCCAGGAACAATACGTAAAAGATAAACCGCATGTCTATTGTATTCTCGGACGTATCAGCGATTTGGACATCAGCGCACTGGAAAAGCTGGGAACAATACAAAAACTAACGCAGGAAGAGATCTACGGCTATTAGAAAACAGCCGTTACCGTTTTTTTTAGGAAGAAAGCCGGAGCAATCCGGCTTTCTGATGTGTACATTCCGGCATTGTTAATAATTTATTCTCAATAAATATCAGTCATTTGCATGTAAAATGCTACCTTTGCGGGAAATTTTTAACCGTTCTTTATGAGTCGAAAGATGTTTTTTTTCCTCGACGAGGAATCAAGTCCCATTGTCCAGCGTTATGAATCGTACCTGTCCGGTTCCGAAAAAGGCTATTTTGATGTCGAAGAGTTTGAACAGATTGTGGAATACTATCTCCGACACGGCCGCACTAACGACGGATATAAAGCCGTCGAACTGGGACTTAAACTGCACCCCAATAGCAGTATGCTGCAAATTAAACACGCTAAAATCTGTCTGGCAGACAGCGAATACGATAAAGCCAATCGCCTGTTAACATCACTTGTGGACACGAACGATATCGAAGTCGGTCTGCTGAAAATAGAAGCATCGCTGCATCTCGGTCTGACCGAAGAGGCGGATAACCTGGCGAAAAATCTGATTCGGGAAAATAGAGGCTACTCCGAAAATATTTTTGTCGAAATCGCACTCCTCTATATCTCGGCAAACGAATTTGAAAAAGCGTTGTCTTTCCTGAAAAAAGGAGATAAAATCAATAAAGAAAATACCGACCTGCTCTTTGAAATGGCTATTTGCTACGAACAACTGCGTGACCTCAAACAAGCAATAGAAACGTACAACCGAATCATCGACATCGACGCCTATACGTCCGAAGCATGGTTCAATCTGGCGCAGATCCGTTTTTCGCAGGAAAAATACCGGCAGGCGCTGGAAGCATACAACTTTGCACTGGCAATAGACCCCGACGATTCTCTGGCTTGCGTACAAAAAGCCCACACTCTGTTTCAACTCGAACAATACACCGAAGCTCTGGAGAGCTATAAAGAATACGAAGAGTTGACCGGCGACAAATGGGCAAATATCAACTGGGTTGCCGAATCGTACGAGAAACTGGGCGAGTATGAAAATGCTATAAAGCATTACCGAGATTCTATCCTTCAAAACGGCCTGAGCTATGATACATTGTGCGGCATTGCGTTCTGCCTGCTCGAACTGGGACTGTTTGGCGAAAGCTTCTACTACATCGAAAAGGCTATCGAACTGAACGAAGAAATTGCCGAAGCTTGGGTGTATCTCGGCGAAGCATATCTCGGAACGAATGATATCGAAAATGCACTGATAGCCTACCTGAAAGCCGTCACTATCGACCCGGAACAGCCCGAGACACTGATGGCCATCGCAAATATCTGTATGGAAATAGCCGAATACGAAATAGCGATGCAGTACTATTACGCCGCACTGGAAATCAATGACGCCGTTTCCGACAACACCCACCTGCTAATCGCAATTGCCGCCTACAGCACCGCTAACGAAGATATCGCAGCCGCCGAACTGAAAAAGGCAATGGACGAAAATCTTGACAGTACAAAATTGTTCCTCGAAATTTATCCCGAAGCAGGCCATTTCATTCAAAATTTGGACTATTAATAACGTATGGATCACACTGTCATGTTAAAGAAATTGCCCGTCATTCTCCCGCTTCTTTTTTTATTTGCAGGCCTGCGGGCACAAAATACCGGATCCGAATACGCAATCGCAGAAAAACAGGATACTGCCTCACTGTCCGTCGTCCAAAAAGTAGAACGGTGGTATGGCCAAAATATGAACTATCTCACGATTACTACATTGATGACTGTTGAAAGTTCATTTATCCCTTTTCCCTCCGAAATCGTGGTACCTCCGGCGGCGTATATCGCAAGCAATAATGACCCGGAAATTAATAAAAATAACCTGAATATTGTGCTTGTAGTCGTTTTTGCCACATTGGGGGCAATGGTCGGCTCATTTATCAACTACTTCCTCGCATTGTGGCTCGGACGACCGATACTCTATAAATTTGCCGATAGCAAAATAGGACGCCTACTGCTGTTGAGCAGTGAGAAAATACAAAAAGCAGAAGCGTATTTTAATAATAGAGGAAAAATATCCACATTCGTTGGTCGACTGATTCCGGGTGTCCGCCAACTGATTTCAATTCCGGCAGGTCTGGCAAAAATGAACATACTGAGTTTCGCTCTGTACACCGCACTCGGCGCAAGCGTCTGGAATATCACGCTGGCGCTTTTAGGGTACATTGCACACGGACAGGCCGACCTCATCAACAAATACTCACACGAACTGAGCCTGATAATTCTCGGAGCGCTCGGATTGGCCGTCCTTTACTTTATCGTCAAGTTGATCCGGAAAGGAACTGAAAAAGCAACGAAATGAGCGCTTGTTTCGGAATCATCGGCTGTCCGCTCGGACACTCTTTTTCAAAGCAGTTTTTCACCCAAAAGTTTGAACGGGAAAAAATAGACGCACAATACGATTTGTTCGAACTGAGCGATATTTCCCAATTTCCCGATTTCATCAACCGTCACACCCTTTCGGGATTGAATGTGACGATTCCCTACAAAGAAAAAATTATCGCGTACCTGGACGAAACGGACGAAACGGCCGATGCCGTCAAAGCGGTGAATGTTATCAAATTTATCCGTAAAAACGGTAAAACAATCCTGAAAGGCTATAATACCGATGTCGTCGGATTTGAACGTTCGATAAAACCGTTTTTGAACCAACACCACAAAAAGGCGTTGATTTTGGGAACCGGAGGCGCTTCGAAAGCCGTGGACTTTGTGCTGAATAAAGCCGGTATCGAAACCAAATTCGTCTCGCGGACGGCTCGGGAAAACGTACTCACCTACAAAATGCTTGACGAAACAATTATTCGCAACCACCTGGTGATTGTGAACGCTTCTCCGGTGGGTACCAGTCCGAATACGGACGAATCGCCCGACATTCCGTACCGGTTTTTATCGGATAGACACCTGCTCTTCGACCTTGTTTATAATCCTGCGGAAACATTGTTTTTGAAAAAAGGAAATGAACAGAATGCCACGATTGTAAACGGAAAAGAGATGCACTCAGGACAGGCTAACGCTGCGTGGGAAATATGGAATGATGACCGTGTTGCACATGAGACGTTTTGATAGAATGTCTGTCGGGGCGTTGCGGGGCGGAGCCCCGCAGAGGGGGTAGCGGAAGACCGCCAACGGCGGGCTGAAGCGAGGGGGAGACTTCCCCCCCCTAAATATCTTCTTCGACGGACAATTTATGGAAATATACAGGGTGAAGTCTGAATTTGTATTTCTCACAGTGTAGGGCCGCGTGACGATGCGGGATGTTACCCAAGAAGTCCCTGTCGCCGCCGGCAGCACTCCGACGATTATTGGAAATTTTGTGTATTTTTGCAACCCAAATTTTGTACCGACTAATAATTTATAGATGAAGAATATTCGGAATTTTTGCATCATAGCACATATCGACCACGGAAAAAGTACGTTGGCCGACCGCCTGCTGGAATTTACAAATACCGTCGAGGGCAAAGACCTGCAGGAACAAGTCCTGGACAATATGGACCTGGAACGAGAAAGAGGTATCACGATCAAAAGCCACGCTATCCAGATGGATTATCAGTATCGGGGCGAAAAATATACCCTGAATCTGATTGATACTCCGGGACATGTCGATTTTTCCTACGAAGTTTCGCGTTCTATCGCCGCCTGTGAAGGCGCACTGCTCATTGTTGACGCAACACAGGGTATCCAGGCACAGACAATCTCTAACCTGTATATGGCTATCGAACATGATTTGGAAATCGTTCCCATTATGAATAAAATGGATATGGATAGCGCGATGCCCGACGAGGTGGAAGACCAGATTGTGGAACTGCTTGGCGTAAAACGGGAAAATATTATCCGAGCCAGCGGAAAAACAGGTCTCGGCGTTGAAGAAATCCTTCGGGCTATTATCGAGAAAATCCCCGCTCCTGTCGGCAATCCCGATGCACCGCTGCAATGCCTGATTTTCGACTCGGTTTTCAATCAGTTCAGAGGAATTATCGCCTATTTCAAAATAATCAACGGAACAATATCAAAAAGCGATTTGGTGAAATTCGTCGCCACGGGAAAAGAATATGATGCGGACGAAATCGGAATTTTGCGACTGGATATGGTACCGAAACAAACGCTAAGCGCAGGAAACGTAGGCTATATCATCTCGGGCATCAAGACGTCCAAAGAAGTGAAGGTCGGCGATACGATTACACACGTGAAATACCCGTGCGACAAGGCTATCGAAGGTTTCGAGGAAGTGAAGCCGATGGTTTTTGCCGGCGTATACCCGATTGACGCCGAAGATTTTGAAGACTTACGCTCGTCGCTGGAAAAACTGCAACTGAACGATGCCTCACTGACGTTTGAACCCGAATCGTCCGCAGCGCTCGGATTCGGCTTCCGCTGCGGCTTTCTTGGTATGCTCCACATGGAAATCATACAGGAACGCCTCGACAGGGAATTCGATATGAGCGTCATCACCACCGTACCCAACGTTTCGTATAAAGTGTATACGAAAAAGAACGAAATGATTGAAGTACACAACCCCTCCGGATTGCCCGATATTATGCTTATCGACCACATCGAAGAGCCGTATATTCGCGCTTCGGTCATTACGCGCACCGAATTCATCGGACAAATCATGACCCTGTGTCTGGGCAAGCGCGGCGAGCTGGTACGGCAGGAATACATCTCGGGCGACCGCATCGAACTGATTTACGATATGCCTCTGGGCGAAATCGTATTCGATTTTTATGATAAATTGAAAAGTATTTCAAAAGGCTACGCCTCGTTCGACTACCACATGAACGGATTTCGTCCTTCCAAACTGATTAAATTAGACATCCTGCTCAATGGAGAATCGGTCGACGCCCTGTCGTCGCTCATCCATTTTGACAACGCCGTTACGCTGGGACGGCGCATGTGCGAAAAACTGAAAGAACTCATTCCGCGTCAACAGTTCGACATTGCTATCCAGGCAGCCATCGGAGCCAAAATCATCGCCCGCGAAACCGTGAAAGCTGTACGTAAAGACGTCACCGCAAAATGCTATGGCGGCGACATCACCCGGAAACGGAAACTGCTGGAAAAACAAAAAAAAGGCAAAAAACGAATGAAACAAATCGGTTCGGTGGAAGTACCCCAGAAAGCATTTCTGGCCGTACTCAAACTGGATTAAGCATCCGATAGGACGCCGGAGAAACACAAGACACGATAACCGACAGGTAGATAAATTCCGCCCGTCGGTTATTTTTATATACGAATCGAACGAACCAAAAACTTTTTTTCTCCCTTCACGTTACTATGGAAATTTAAAAACATACAAGCAAATGACTACTTCTATTTTACTCGTGTTCATCATCGGATACGTTGCCATTGCAACCGAACACAAAATCAAAATCAACAAGACGGCTTCCGCCCT
>JAIRTG010000186.1 GCA_031255055.1 Prevotellaceae bacterium | reverse complement strand
GTCTCTCACCCCGAGCTGCGGCTATTTGTCCGAACTGTGATTCTTGTGATTCGGATTGATTTATGTGATGGAGATCCCCACGCGAATATCCGCAGTTCCGAACGCGAATATCCGTAGCGCAGAACGCGAATATCCGCGGCGCTGATACGGGCGTTGTCGAGGCGTGATCCTTAGAAGGGTCTGAAAATCGGGACGGGGCGTTGCGGGGCAGCGCCCCGCAGAGGGGGTAGCGGAAGACGCCGTAGGCGGCTGAAGCGAGGGGGAGACTTCCCCCCCCTGATGTTCTTTCTCTTTCTTTTTTGTCGCGGAAGAGGCGGCGGACGGTGTCAGGGATAATCGCCTTTTATCAGTCGGGAATACTGCTTTTTGAAGCGGGTTGTCAACAAGATGGCGGCAATGGAGAGGCCAAAAATAAAACCAAGCCATAATCCGCCGGGACCCCACCCGATGATAAATGCAAAAAAGTAGCCGACCGGAAGGTTGATCGCTAAGTAGGAAATGAATGCTACTTGCATGATGTTTTTTACGTCCCGGATGCCCCGCAGGATGCCGACGCTGACGGATTGAAGACCGTCGGATACCTGAAAGGCGGCAACGAAAAGAAGTAAATGCGATGCGATCCGGATGACTTCGGGGTCGTCGGTGAAGATGGCGGCAATGTGGCGCCGAAGCGTGATGAATAGAATGACCGTTATCGTATTCCACGCCAGCGAAAGATGATAGGACGCATTGGCTGCCTTTTTCAGTTCGTAATAGTTGTGTCGTCCGTATTCGTGGCTTATCCGGATGGTGGTTGCCGAACTTAGTCCGAGCACAATCATAAAGGCGAAGTTGGAAACGGTGCCGGCAATCTGGTTGGCGGCAATCTCTGTTGTCCCTATCCAGCCGACCATGATCGAGGTGAGCGCAAAGGCCGAACCTTCCATCAACATTTGTAACGAAATGGGAAAGCCGACTTTGAGCATTGTCCGGACGGATGTCCGGCTGAAGTGGGCGAGACCGAAACTTTTTAAATAGTCCCTGTATTTCGGCTTGACCAGAAAGTAGATCAGCGCGAAAATCGGCATACAGATGCGTGAAATCAGTGTCGCCAGTCCGGCGCCTGCCGCGCCCATGTCGGGAAAACCGGCGTTGCCGTATATCAGCAGCCAGTTGAACAGGATGTTGATCAGGTTGGAGAGAATGATAATTACCATGTTGGCCGTTGTGTTGCCGAGTCCCTCGAGAAACTGCCTGAATGAGCCGAAAATCAGGTAGGGAATAATCGACCAAACCATGTATTTATAGTAGGGAACGGCCATGTCGACAACCTCACGGGGCTGTCCCAGATGGTACATCAAGGGTATGGAAAGGTACTGAAGCGCGAACGCCAGCGCTGCAATGACGCCGAAAAGCAGAAAGGAGTTCTGAAAATAGATGGCCGACATTTTGTGCTTCCCCTGCGCGTACTGCTCTCCGACAAGCGGGGTGAGCGCAAAGGTCATCCCGGTTACGAAGATGAAAATCAGAAAAAACACCGTCCCGCCGAAAGATACCGCCGCCAGAGGCAGGGCGCCCAAACGTCCGACCATCGCGTTGTCGAACAGTTGTACGGCGCTTATTCCCATCTGCGACAGCATGACGGGCGCCGCCAGTTTTAAGTTCTTTTTATACTGTTCTTTGTATGTACTCAACCACACCATCTGCATTTTTTTGAAAAAAGTCTGCAAATGTACGCCGAATACCGGACAGGCGCAGGGTTTGGTCGCCCGATTTAACAAAAGCAAAGGATTCTTTTAATACAATAGATAATTATTGCTTCGACCGATTGCGGCTAATCTCATTCGGTACTTGTCGTCATCCTTCCGGAAAGAGAAAGATATTTAGGTGGGGGAAGTCTCCCCCTCGCTTCAGCCGCCTACGGCGTCTTCCGCTACCCCCTCAGCGGGGCTCCGCCCCGCAACGCCCCGAAAGACAGTGATTAATTAGTGATTAGTGTTTAGTGATTAGTGTTTAGTGATTAGTGTTTAGTGATTCAACCTTAACGATTAATGATTAATTGTTAAACATGGCGAACTTGCTAATCACTAATCACTAATCACTAATCACTAAACACTAATCACTAATCACTTTAGCGGTCAGCTTCTTGAAGAACTCCCAAATCACGATTCCTCCCGTGACGCTTACGTTCAGCGAATGTTTTGTGCCGAACTGAGGTATCTCGAGGCATTGGTCGCACAAATCAATGACGCTCTGTTGTACGCCTTTCACTTCGTGTCCCAGCACAAGGGCGTATTTCCCGTCCTTGTCCGGCTCCAACGCGGACAGGTCGACGCTTCCCTTTGCCTGCTCGACGGCAAAAACGGTGTAACCGTCCGCTTTCAACTGTCTGACGGCGTCATGCGTATCTTCAAAATAAGTCCACTCTACGGCATCCTCGGCGCCTAAGGCGGTTTTGTGTATTTCGACATTCGGTGGCGTGTCCGTGATGCCGCACAGGTATAGCGCCTCTATCAGAAAAGCATCGGAGGTGCGAAAAACGGAGCCGACATTGTGTAAACTCCGGACATTGTCGAGTACCACCACCAACGCCGTTTTCTTCGCCGACTTGAACGTATCCAACGTAAGCCTGTCCATTTCGGTTATTTTCAGTTTTCGGGCTTTCATCTCAACACATTAATACAAAAGAGCGCTCACCGCTTTGTCGATGATCGCATCGTTTTTCAAGTCGCCTTCGTCCATGTAGACATAAACATCGGGTTCGATGCCAAATTCGGTATGATGCATCTCTGCGTCGAACATCGGACAGGCCGAGAAACGTACCATCCAACCGTTCGGCAGTTCGCTCGAAAGGGGCATACCGCCTCCTCCGCCTGTTTTGTCGCCCATGATCACTGCGTAAGGCGATTTTTTCATCCGGCAGACAAAGTCATTTGTCGCACTGTACGACTTCCGGTTGGTCAGCACCACCACGTTGTTTCGCCAACGGACTTTTTCGTGCGGGGCGGTATATGTTTTTTCGGGCTTGGAAAAATCATCGTGTCCGTTGCCTGTTTTGTGGGAGATGTAGCCGGTATGCGTCTTTTCGTCGAAGAAGTATGACGCCAGCAGTTCCGCCTGCGACAGATAGCCGCCGCCGTTGTTCCGCACGTCGATGATCAGGCCGACACAATTGCTAAACTCCCTGAAAATGTGAGACACGTTGCTGTCGCCGAACGTGCTGCCGAAACTGCCGTAATAGACATATCCGACTTTGCCGCCGGCTATCTTTTTGTAGTGCATCCCTCCGGCAATCCGGTAGTCGCGACCCAGATACTTTTCGCCGTAAACAATGGAGGAGTTGAAATTCGAGGGATAATCGGTGTACCAACTCCAGTAACGGCTAATATCGAACGTTGAGTACAGGTTCACATGTCCGTCTTTCAGTTCGGCAAGCATATCGCCAAACAGGTCGAACAGCGCCATATCGTCTCCGTCGTCAATCATACCCAGTCTGTTCAGGTAGTCGACATACACCTCCGGCCAGTCGATTTGCTTGTAAGTCAGGTAGCAGTATTTTGTATCGACAATGTCCCAAAGCGCGTCGAAATTACCTCTTTTGTCGTTTTTCCTCACTTCGGGCTGCTCGATGCACGACGAAAATAACAGCATGATGACACTGTGTAATAAAAGGATTTTTTTCATCTGTTTAATCATTGTTTATTTAGTCGGAACACCTGTAAATCGTACTCCGGTGGTAGTTTAGTCAAGGATTGGGGCTGATAAAGTTATCCGGTATTTTGGTTTTTCTTCCCGCAAAGGCGTGCAGTTCACACCTCCATCCGATAAGAAAGCAGGATGCCGTGTTTTTAAACACCAGTTCATTTGCCTGATGCGTCTGCCGCCGGAAAGCATATCCGACCTGCAAAACCGATTTTTTAAACGGAATGTCAATCGTACACTGGTGGGTGAGGCCGTATTTGTTGTGAAAACTCGAATGATGAAATGTGTTTCTGAAATTGTTCAGCGACACGACCTCGTAGTACGACGCCCCCTTTTCGGGCACAAACATCAGTCCCCACACCGGCGTCATAAGCGTGGCCTGCAACAGCAGGTCTCTCCTTCTCAGCGGAATTTTGTATTGTACCACTGCCGATAAATTGATATTCGTGGCGATATCGACGTTCACGGGATTGTTCACATTCCGCGCAATCATTTTGTATGCAACACCGGCATCGGCTATTCCTCCGGCCAGTATCTGCAGGTTTTTCACAGGGCGGAAGTGGTAATGCACGCCCCATCCATACCGGAAGTCGAGATATACCATCGAAGCAGTGCCTGCCGGATTCGACAGTAAGCCTGTTGATGTCGATAACAGATTGTCTCTCGAAAGCGTCGTTTTTTCGGGATTGAAATAGCGCCTTGTATGATGGTTGTATTGTAGAACGTGCCCCCGGTAATACAGCGGCGACAGGTAGGCGTCGTATAATTCGGTATGGCCAAGTTGAAAATGATTCGTTATGAGCTTCAAAGCATATTTCCTCGCGTCGTCGTGTTGCGAAAAAGCCGACAGCAGGCAGCAGCCGAACAGCAGGAGGATGAAATTCCGTTTCATTATGTGGATGTTTGTTTTTCTGCAAAAGTATAAAATTTAGTCTTTGGGAAAACTATAATTGTGTGCTTTCCCCCTTTCAACCGAAACATATTACGGAAAAATTGTTGACAACAGGGAGATTTCCGTAAATTTGTTTCTCGCTTTCACACACAAAAAAAGATACCAATCGGCGTGAAAATATTACTCTCGATCATCGGATTAGTCAGCTTAGGAGTAGGACTTTTGGGCATTTTCTTGCCTCTGCTCCCTACGACACCTTTTTTATTGTTATCCGCAACTTTATTTGCAAAAAGTTCGGACAGATTGTACAATTGGCTTATCACTCACAAAGCCTTCGGCGAATGTATCAGGAATTTCAGAGAAAATAAAACCATTCCCCTGCGGGTAAAGATAATCTCGATCGGCATGATGTGGACGGTGATGCTATGCTCTATTTTTCTGGTACTCGGCGGCCGATTGTGGCTTCAGGCAATGCTTTTTGTCATTGCCGTCGGCGTCACCGTCCATATTCTGTCGTACAAAACGTAGCAGTTGGCGATATTTCGTCCGACTACTGAAAATGAGTAGCGCGGCATAACGAACAACAATGATAACAGCTAATTGAAAACGGAAACACGGATTCAAACAATAACATTATCTTTGCGAATCAACATTATTTCTACGAATAAAGTAATCACGCCATCAAAATGATTCAAGAAAAAAGATACTATTGATATAATTCCGGTTAACCGAATCAAAATTTATAACACCATGAATACAGGTATTTCAATTGCTATTTCTTTTTATAATACGGCAGATTATTTGGACTTTTCAATAAAATCCGTGCTAAACCAAACATTTACCGATTGGGAATTAATACTGGTTGACGATGGCTCCACCGATTCTTCGCTAAGCATAGCCAGATATTATGAAATGAATGATTCAAGAATAAAAGTTTTTTCGGACGGACAAAACAAAGGTGTACCGGTGAGATTAAATGAAATAAGCCGCATTGCGAAATATCCCATAATAGCACGTATGGATGCCGACGATATTATGTGCCCAACACGCATAGAACAACAGTTTCTCTTTTTATTAAATAACCCTGATATCGACTTAGTCGCAAGCAGGTGTATTACCATAGATTCCCGAAATAAAGTCTATGGCATTAAAGGAAAAGAAGGAATTATAGGAAAGGATGAAATGATATATACCAATCCGATTATGAATCCCAGTATAATGGGTAGAACATCATGGTTTATGCAAAATCCGTATAATGAAAAGATGGTGCGGGCAGAAGACTACGAATTGTTTGTTAGAACACTTTTTTCAACTACTCCCCCAACCATTTATGTTTTACCGGACTTGTTAATGTTTTATCGGGATTTAGGACTGCCTTATCTAAATAAGTATTTAAAAACGTCAGTCGGAATGCGTGAAATATATCACGATTTAAA
The DNA here is from genome assembly GCA_031255055.1 of Prevotellaceae bacterium. Taxonomy (GTDB): domain Bacteria; phylum Bacteroidota; class Bacteroidia; order Bacteroidales; family Paludibacteraceae; genus JAIRTG01. The sequence continues at coordinate 2,763 of JAIRTG010000186.1, read as the reverse complement.
ATGTAATAGACATTTGCCCCTCTTTCTCATATATGTACTGTATATAAGAAGCTATTTGAAAGATTTTATGTACATTATTATCTTCAAGTTAAAATGGGACGATTTTTTTTTCACGAAGAAACATGTTACCCTGTCAAACTCTGAAAAAATAGAATATCAAGCATTATTAAATAAATCTGTCTTATGAAAATCCTACAGGCAATAACTCTTGCGGATTTGGGAGGCGCCCAATCTGTGTTGATTAATTTGAGCGAAAGCTTAATCAACGATAAGCACGAAGTAATTGTTGTGTCCGAATCGGAAGGTCCGATGTGGGATATTTTGTCGGACAAAGTTGAAAAAGTAAAGATGAAAGACCTTCAGCGTTCTATTCATCTTTGGAAAGATTTGAAAGTAATATTTCGACTTCGAAAAATATACCGACAATATAAGCCGGATGTAATACATTTACATTCCTCAAAAATGGGGTTGTTAGGACGTTTAGCTTTTCCAAAATCCAGAATAGTTTATACTGTGCACGGTTTTGATTCTATACGTATTGCTTATAGAAAATTCCTTTTTATTGAAAAATTATTATCCGGTCGGGTAAAACATATTATAGGCGTCAGCCGGTATGATTATAATAATTTTATATCCGAGAAGTTGAGTGAAAATAACATTTCTTACATATACAATGGAGTAACAGACTATTCTCTCTAAAACAGATGAAATATTATGGAAAATATCTTTCGTAAAATTAGAAGTAAATACGGTTTTTTAGTTTTATCAATTGCCCGCCTAAGTTCTCCGAAAAGGTTTGATTTATTTTGCGAAACAGCTTTGCTGCTGAGAAGTCAAGATATTGGTTTTATTTGGATTGGCAATCAGTATCAACCGGAAAATGTGCCGGAAAATGTGTATTGTCTGGGAAGTATTAAGAATGCGTATCAGTACATTCCTCTTATTGATTTATTTGTTTTGACGTCCAATTACGAAGGATTACCGGTATCAATTATCGAATCGTTAGTATTCGGAAAACCTGTTCTTGCATCAAATGTCGGCGGGATTTCAGAAATTCTGGATGGGACAAACGGATTTGCTTTAGATAACGATCCGGCTTTGTTTGTTGAGAAAATATTGTTTTATCGAAATGATAAAGAGAGATATAATGCCGCAAGTGAAGCCGCCCGTAAAACTTATGAAGAGAAGTTTACCGTAGATAAAATGTATAAAAAATATTTAGCCTTATATCAAGATATAGTCAGCTCAAATAAATGATGAAAATACTCTCCCTCATCGGTGGTCCCTGCTTATCGGCACGTGCCTGAAAAGTTGATCTGCGGTTATACGGATATTGCCCTTGCGGGCAAAGAGAATCGACGAATACGAAACCTCATTCCTACCTGATTTTAACAAAAAACTACCTCAGTAGCAGAGCGAAATAACATATATAAAAAGCTCATTATCTTATCGGTTTGCGCTGTTTGTCGTTTACGAACGACTTACTACTGTTTCCTCGTTGAAAATGAGGAGGAGAATCACAGTTCGGACTTCTCTTGCCTTATTAGGGAATAGTAGACGCTCCTTCGTCGGAAAGGGGTAGGGAAGACGTCTATTCCGTACGCAAGGCGACGTCTACATAGACACAGATAACAGTCTGTTCCGTCACTTATGAACAACATGATCGGCGAACGAATAGCGCAAAACTTGAAGTAAAAAAAATATTGCCGCTAAAGCGCTCTCACTCGAAAAAACTTGCGTATATTTGCAACTGCCATATCAACAATATAGCAACTGCGAATTTTATACAGATACACATATTTTCTTCACCCCCATGACAGGACAAAAACAACAGCCCTCTTTTACAGGAACCGACTCTATCGGCTCCCGCAATTACTTGGAATACAAGTTTCTACCCCCCCCCCCCCCCAGAAAATGCCTGATTTCAAGCTGGTTATACGGCACTCCAAACCTTGTGTCCTGTCGACCGAACGGTATGGCTTTTTGGAAGTTACACTCTTTTTCCTTTTGAGTGAAGTCGTGGCCACATCAACAAACCTTTTGCCGACTGTTTGTCGTAACACTTGTTTCTCCTTTGGGTGTACCGTTGTTGCAAATGTCGCATCTCTCAAAATTTCGCACTGAAAAAAAATAAAAATAGGTGAACTCCAATAACAAACGCATAGCAAAAAATACCCTTTTCCTCTATTTCCGCACGCTGTTGACAATGATTGTTTCATTGTTTACGTCGCAGGTAATATTGAATACGCTGGGAGTAGTTGACTATGGGCTAAACAATGTAATTGCAGGAGTAATTACCCTGTTCAGTTTTCTCAACGGTGCGCTGAGAGTGTCCACCTCCCGCTTCCTTACTTTTGAACTGGGACGGAACGACAGGGACAGACTGAAAAAAGTATTCCGTACAGCATTCAATATTCATGCGGCTTTGGCGATTATTGTGGTCATATTTTGCGAAACTGCCGGGCTGTGGATTGTGAATAATGTATTGGTCATTCCTCCGGAACGCCTTTTTGCCTGCAATGTAATTTATCAGTATGTGGTTGTTTCTGCGCTGTTAAGCATAACTCAGGTACCGATGAATGCCCAGATTATTGCACACGAACGGATGAGTGTGTATGCTTATACGGGTATTGCGGATGCGGTCTTGAAATTAGCCGTAGCTTATCTGATAACAGTTTCCACTTTCGACAAGCTCATTACGTTAGGCACGCTTAACCTGTGTATCTCGTTTGGAATGTATGCATTCTATCACATCTACTGTAA
>JAIRTG010000170.1 GCA_031255055.1 Prevotellaceae bacterium | reverse complement strand
ACTAAACACTAAACACGCGGTCTTCGGGGGCGTTGCGGGGCCGCGCCCCGCCGCGGGGGTAGCGGAAGCCCGCGCCGCGGGCTGACGCGAGGGGGAGACTTCCCCCCCCCCCTAAATCTCTTTCTCTTTCCGGAAAGAAGACGCTAAGTGCCGACAGAGCTATTTAATCCTTCACCGAATGACTTCGCCCTACACCCCACCGAAACATTCTTCAAAGTATTGTACCCCCCCATTTTGCAATGCTTTTTTATTCGCTCCTCCCTCTCGAATAAATACTTTCAAACCGAAAGAAAATAAGAATCAAAAAGAAGAAAAAACGAGAGAAGTTAAATCAATACTATCAATATAGAAGACAATATGCTGCTGCCGAATTAGAGAGCTAAACAATTCGATTACAATTATTTAAAACTGTTGTGATAACAAAATATTATCCGTACTTTTGCCCACTGTTAATAAAAATCATACTATGAGTACTATCATATCCTCTTTTGCCGAGCTAACAGCACACTTGGCAAGCATCAACAACCGGAAACGTATTGCAGTTGCAAATGCAGTCGATCCGCACACGCTGGAGGCCGTGCTAAAGGCCGTCGACATGAAACTCGTCGAAGCTTTTCTTATAGGCGACGTAGCCTCCATCGAATCTCCCGCCCTGTTTGAAGACCACGATTCGGCACATATACACATCATCGACGTGCCGGAAGTGAATGAAGCTACCCTCGAAGCCGTGAGAATGGTCAAAGATGGACAGGCCGATATTCTGATGAAAGGTCTGGTCAACACCGACGTCATACTCAGGGCGATACTCGACAAAGAAAAAGGATTGCTCCCGACCGGAAAAGTCTTGACCTACAACGCCGCTCTGGAAATTCCAAATTATCACAAACTGGTCTTTTTCTCCGACCCTGCGGTCATCCCGTCGCCTAATCGGGAACAGCGTATCGCCATGATTAAGTACGCGATCGACAGCGCACTCAAATTCGGCATCGAACACCCGAAAATAGCACTGATACATGCCACGGAAAAAGCCAATCCCAAAATCCAGTACATGCAGGACTATTTGGACATCCTCCAAAAATGGCGTATGGGCGCATTTGGCGACGTTGTCATGGACGGGCCTATTGATATATTTCTGGCTTTGGACAAGGAATTGGGGAGCATAAAAAACGTGCCGACGCCGGTACTCGGTGACGCCGACATCTTAATTTTTACTGATTTTGCGGCAGCGAACGCCTTTTATAAAGGACTGCGGATATTTGCAGGCGCCGAAATGGGCGGATTGTTACAAGGTACCGAAAAACCGGTGGTACTCACTTCGAGAAGCGATAGCGAATTGTCGAAATTCTACAGCATCGCATTAGCCTGCATCCTGAGCTGATAATCATTCATTGATGAACGATTCGTGGCGTCCTCCGGCAACACAGACCGGACGGTGACGCAGACGATCAATTACTCCCGACTTCCGACTCGGGGCTACTCGTGGTGTGGTCGCCTATTTGTACCCCGAATAAATTGATGCTACGCCGAAAGTTAGTTTCCGTTGTCTCACATGTTTGAAGCCACATTCGGTCATGAGTTTGAGAAACTTTTTACCTTGTGTAAATTTGTATACCGATTCGGGCAGGTAGGTGTATGCCGAATTGTTTCCCGACATCAAACCGCCGATACGAGGCAGTATGTGCTTGAAATAAAACCGGTATAGCTGCTTTAACGGGAATAATTTGGGCGTCGAAAATTCTAAAATAACAACTTTTCCTCCTTCTTTCAGCACGCGATTCATTTCTTTTAATCCTGTTTCGAGGTGTTCAAAATTTCTCACTCCGAAAGCAACGGTTACGGCGTCGAACGTGTTGTCTTCATATTCGATGTGCTCTCCATCTCCGTAACGCAGTTTTACTTTGTTTTTCAGCCCTTTTTTCCGCAACTTTTCGCGCCCGATTTTGAGCATGTTTTCCGAAATGTCGATCCCTACAACTTGTTGCACGTTTATCGTCGTTGCGGCTTGGATAGAAAAATCGCCTGTCCCACATGCCACATCCAGCAGCATCCCGCCTTTGCAATCCGACAAATTAAGTATCGCGCGTTTTCGCCAAAACCTGTCGATGTTGAGCGATAAAACATGATTCAACGAATCGTAATTCGGCGCTATGTCATTGAAAATAGTTGTAACCTGTTCTTTGGTAGCCATAAAGTTCGGCAATGTCGATTGCCCCTGTTGTGTTTGTAAATGAATTTTAAGGGTAAAATTTCAGCTCGCAAAGGTAGAAAAAATTAGATGGTTTCGGCGCTTGTTTTTGAACTGATTTTTATGCTTAGATTGTGTCAAATCGGCCTTGCAGGTGCGGGATGCCTCATAAACGTACATTTTTATGGATGTTGGGAAAAAAATAGACCATCGGTGTGAGGATGAACAAACCAATATTTTACTGATTTTGTCGGGCAGCAGTGAAAACAATCTGCCCGAAACGGCGCCGAATGTTGACGGAAAACGGGCGAATAAGCCGCAAAAGAACAGGCGCTCCGAAACTCTTCCGACGGATTGTTTGTCACAAGATGGGTTGGCTTACCCGGCGGGAGAAAGCGTTTTTTGCCGAGTTTTTCCATCCGGTCGTGTTTGTTTTATTACTTTTGTACGAAATCGGAAAAACAGGCTATGCTTTTCTTGTTTTGTAAAGATATATTATATGAACTTAAATGACGGAAATAATGAAAAAAAAACTTATTCTTCTACTCTTCTCTCTGGCAAGCCTTCCTTTGTTTGCGCAGGAGCATTTTTTTGAGCTTTCACTGCATGTTTCGGGTGGAGGCGCTGTTTTTCAATTTGCCCCACATGCGGGGGATGTGTCAACACTTTTTCAAGCGCCGTCGCTTGGTGGAAACGCCGGTTTGGGCGGAACCTGGCTTATCAACTCGTCTGTTGGTCTGCGCACGGGTGTCGAAATGAGCATTTATCGTTCGGAATACACCTGTGAGTTGTTGAAAGCAAAAGATGATAATTGGGAACTGATACGGCATTCGGCGCAAAAAGAGTATGTTGAAAAATACAGAGGGTATTATTTGCAGATCCCGTTGATGATTCAATTTCAGACGTCGGGAGAAAAAAATCGACTCTATGCCGCACTTGGTCTAAAAATGGGAATCCCGATGGATGTTACATTCGAGGCGAAAAATTCGGGCGCAATCATTTACTATGTCGGAGGGCAGGAAAATACGGATGCGTTTTCGACAAAAGGTGATTTGTTGCTCAAGACAGCCTTTGCGGGAGCTGTTGAGGTCGGAATGAAATGGAGATTATCCGACAAGATGTCGTTACATTCGGGAGTTTATGTCGATTTGGGGTTGGATGACACAAAAGAATCGGGCGAACTCTTGCCGTTGATCTACCAGGACGGCGACCGACAGGGGTATAAGCAAAACAGTATTGTGAATGCAAGCTATTTGGACGAAAACGATGTGCCGGCTTCAACGGGAAAAATTGTTCCTTTTGCGGCAGGCTTGAAAGTGGCGCTGTCTTTCGGATTCTAACAAAACGGAAAAGAAGCGTATGCGGTTGTTGCGCCGACGGCAGTTGAAAATACGGCTGCGTCGGCGACAATAGCAGCGAAGAGGAAGGCCTGTCGAATTTTTGATGATTTATAATGAAAGATAATGGCGATGGGCTATGAATGTTTTTTTATTTAAAGGCTTGGGATATTAATTCCGGTGATTTTTCGGTACATATCCAAGGCATACACATCTGTCATCCCCGAAATATAGTCAAGCACAGCCATTATTTTATTGTAGTATGTTCCGTTGCTTATGTCGTATTGTTTTGGTACGCGCATCAGCAGTTGCTGCGAATAAGCTTTTTGGGGTTCAATCACAGCCGACAGAAAATGTTCCAATAAAGTCAGTATTATTTTGTAGCCCGAAAGTTCGACGTCGAGCACTTCGGACGAGTTGTATATTTTTTCGATGGCGACTTTTTCACATTGGTTGTAGGCCGACAATGAAAATCCGGACAAGTGCTTTATCAATGACCCTTCAAACGTTCCGGACAGAATGTTCTCTTCGTTGGCGACAAAAATCTGCGCACACCGGTTCACCAAAAGTCCTACGACAGAGGAACGCAAATAGGCGATTTTTTCATTCGGGTCGTCCACCTTTTCCATGATTTCCAGGCGACGTTTTTGCTGTTCTTTGTTGAAAAAGCCAAGAAATAAATTCAATGTTTCGTTTTTATCGATCAGACGGAGCTTGTGCGCATCTTCAATATCCATCAGTTGATAACAAATATCGTCGGCAGCTTCGACCAGGTAGACCAGCGGATAACGGGCGTAACGATTGGGACATTGGGAGGCATGTTCAATTCCCAGCTCTCGGCTGATTCGCTCAAACGTTGTTTTTTCGGAATGAAAAAAGCCGAATTTCTGTTTTTTATCATCTGCAAACAGTGATGCGTAAGGATATTTAACAACGGAAGCAAGTGTGCTGTAAGTCAAAACGAATCCTCCGGGCCGCTTTCCCCTAAATTGATGTGTCAACAAGCGGAAAGCATTGGCGTTTCCCTCAAAATGAATAAAATCCGTCCATTCTTCGTCGCCGACAAAATTTTTCAGTGAACTGCCGACGCCTTCCGAAAAATGGGTAGCGATAGCCTTTTCGCCCGAATGTCCAAATGGCGGATTGCCCATGTCGTGCGCCAAACATGCCGCAGACACAATGGAGCCTATTTCGTTCATGTAAGGAGAAAGCGCTTTGGCATATTTTTTTGATAAGAGTTGCGAAACTTTCACGCCCAACGACCGTCCCACGCAAGCAACTTCCAAACTATGTGTCAATCTATTATGGACAAAAATGCTTCCGGGAAGCGGGAAAACCTGTGTTTTGTTTTGCAGACGACGAAACGGCGCCGAAAATATCAATCGGTCATAGTCGCGTTGAAATTCCGTGCGTTCGTCTTCTTTTGATTCGTGAAGTTCCTCCAAACCCAACCGCTTGGTCGATAAAAGTTGATTCCAGTTCATCCGATGATTTTTTGTTTAAAATGAATAATAATCTGCTTGCTCGTTCTCACAAAGTCCGTCCCTGTATGGAAACGGCGCGATTTTTCATAGCTCCGTTCAATTCGACACCTCATGAATATGTACAATTTCCTCAAAAAGACACTTGAAAATGGTCAAAAAGCGAAAGAAACGCCCATAGTGAACAGTCCTTTGTAGCCGAATCCGACTTCTCCGAAAACAACGAATGTGTCGCCGTATTTTATTCCGATGGGAGTCAATTGATAATTAAAAAAAATGCTGCTTCCCGTTTCGGTAGCTTTGCTGTCTGCCGGATGGTAGTTTTCCTTTTGAAATGTTGCTCCCATGCCTCCCAAGGCGTATATTGCAAATGATTTTTTTTGATAATAGTCATATCTCACTTCCGCAGCAACGGTATGAAAAGCTTTTGTAAAATCGCCTGTTCCGGTCTTGATAATCGTTTCCTCTGTCGTCTCGTCATTTTTAAAAACGCCACCGGTTCTCATTTCAAAAGCATACGTGATTCCCATCGAAATAAAAGGAGACTCAAAATCGTAGTGATAACTCAAAAAAGAGATTCCTGTTGAGCGCTGCTCCATGTAATAGTCCTGTCCTTTAAGGCTATTGGCAAGCATTTTTTTCAGCTTTGGGGTATTTGCCACAGTACTCGACAATCCATATCCCGTGCGAAGTGCATGCATAATGTCCTGAGAAAAACTGTCCGATGAAAATAAAAAAAAGGATAGAAACAAGATGTATTTCCTCATAAAATTTCATTTGTGTGGATGATGATTTTCGTATGCAAAATAAGCACAAATTTCAATATAAACCGAATATTGGCTTTCTTTCTCTTTAAAACACCGTTTTCGTCGAAAAATAAAATCTTTTTTACTACCTTTGCAGCCGCAAACGGCCCCGTAGTTCAGCTGTATAGAACGTCAGATTCCGGTTCTGAAGGTCGTGGGTTAGAATCCCGCCGGGGTCACAAAAAAACAACTGTTTCGTGTATGAAAAGCCATTCGGCATCTTCGGATCGGGGTGGCTTTTTAATATTCCATAGAATCCAATGTCATTCGGTTAAGGATTAAATAGCTCTGTCGGTCCTTAGCATCTTCCTTCAAGAAAGAGAAAGAGAAAGATAATTAAGGGGGGGGAAGTCTCCCCCTCGCTTCAGCCCGCTACGCGGTCTTCCGCTACCCCCTCTGCGGGGCTCCGCCCCGCAACGCCCCGAAAGACAGTGATTAGTGTTTAGTGATTCAACCTTCATAGAGCGCGTATCTTCTTCATTCTAATGGCAGGCGAACAACAAATCACTAATCCTTCACCGAATGACATTGCCATAGAAGCCGTCCAAACGAGGCAGCAAACGTCCCATTCGCCAAACAGCAATATTTCCCGCCGAAGCCGCCAACCGCTTTCATATAACGAACATCCTCAACTATCTGCTATTAATTGTATTGCAAACTTGCGTTTGATAAAGAGAAATCGATTTATTCCTGCCGTTTTACCCCGTTTTTTTGCATATTGCGCAGTTTACGCATCAGTAACGCCGGCTCACTTCTTGATTAGCGTTTCATCATATTCGGTCTGATTATCAACCATCATATAAACAATTTTGCTGATTTTACTGATTTTGCCTACGGTCGCAACAATGTCTCCCCATGGTATCCTTCCTGATTTTCGTCGGGCATTGCGGCATATCCCAACCACAAGACTTTGACGAATACACGGAGGAATATGAATGGCAGTCCGTTTCGTAGTGATGAAACTGCAGTTTCAACATCACGAAACTACAGTTTCAACATCACGAAACGAAAGTATCACCACTATGAAATTACTATATTATCACTTTGATACGGATTTTATCGTTCTTCTTAAAAAGACAACCGAACTTACGGTTGTTCTTTGCACCGCTATCAATTTGAATTTGTTTTTTATAACTTTGCTTCCCGAAATAACCAATAAGCAACAGTTCATAGTAAAATGGCATATATTGATTACTACGGTATTCTCGGACTGAAAAAAGATGCAACGCACGACGAGATAAAAAAAGCCTACCGCAAATTAGCACGGAAATATCATCCCGATGTGAATCCGAATAATCGGGAAGCACACGCTAAATTTCAGCAGATAAACGAAGCGAATGAGGTATTGAGCGACCCCGAAAAACGAAAAAAATACGACGCCTGCGACGAAAACCGGATGTATGCCGATGGATATGAAAAAGCCGGAGGGCGACAATCGCAAAACAGTGGATTTGCCGGTTCGAGTGGTTTCAGCGGTTTCGACAGCCGTAAATATCGCTATGAAAACAAAGGCAGTAATTTCAGCAGTGAAGGCTTTTCCGGTTTTTTTGAAAACCTTTTCGACGGCACTTCGCGTACAAAATCAAAGTGGAAATCGGCGAGATATAAAGGCAACGACCTTACTGCCGACCTGCATCTACCATTGCGGGAAGCTGCCGTGACGCATAAGCGGATATTTGCTGTGAATGGTAAAAATATCCGAATAACGGTGCCGGCCGGCATTATGGACGGGCAGGTCATCAAACTGAGAGGGCAGGGAGAGGCAGGTAGGAACGGAGGCCCGAACGGAGATTTATACCTGACGTTTATAATAGAAAAAGACGCCGTGTTTGAACGAAAAGGCGATGACTTATACGCCGTGATACCTTTAGACCTGTACACCGCAGTGCTCGGCGGTGAAACAACGATTGAAACGCCGGACGGAAAGGTGAAACTGCAGGTGAATCCCGAAACGCAAAACGGAACAAAAGTCCGCCTGAAAGGGAAAGGATTTCCTGTGTATAAAAACGACGGACAGTTTGGCGACCTGTTTATTATATATTCGATTGTAATTCCGAAAAACTTAACCGAAAAACAAAAAAAACTGTTTCGGCAATTGGCTGATTCTTAGAAACTGTTTTGAATTTTTCCATACGTTATTTTTAGCAATTTTTTTGATGGATTTGAATGTTGGTTTTTGGGATAATAGCGGGCTATTCGACTAAAAACAACCATGCAAAGACGCAAAAAAGGCTAAAAAGAACATGAAAGAGTTAAAAACAAGTTCTCAAAAAGATATGCGTAAAATTCAAAACGGTTTCTTAAAAATCGGACGAATCTTTATTCTCGAAAAAACTGAAATTTACACTTCCATAATTCCGGTGTTTCAAAAAACAGGGATGATTTTCAAAATTAGTATTCGCCGAATGTTCCAATACAAGCAGGCTTTCAGGCTTTAGGAGGTTGTTTGAAAAGATAATATCGGGCACCTGTGCCAATTCTTTCAAATCGTATGGAGGGTCGGCGAAAATCAAATCGAACTGTTTGTGTATGCGCAACACAAATTTGAATACATCCGCTTTCACGACGGACATCGCGTCGATTTTCAGTTCGTCGATTGTCTTTTGGATAAAAAGAGAATGATGATGGTTTTTCTCGACCGATATGACGTTTCTACACCCTCTTGAGGCCAGTTCAAAACCGATGCTTCCTGTACCGGCAAACAGATCAAGCGCCTCCGTTTCTTCAAAATCAATCATATTTGCCAGCAGATTGAACAAACTTTCTTTTGCAAAATCGGTTGTGGGACGCGCTGTCATGTTTTTCGGCGGAAAGATACGTTTTCCTTTGAATGTGCCGCTTATGATTCTCATCTTTATTTGGTAATGTAATCAGGTTTATTCGCAACGATGAATATATTTGCCGAGCATTTCGAGCAATCCTTTTTTGTCGGGCGAAAAGAACTTTAGCGGAAAACTTTCGACGTCGAGTTTCATTTGTTCGTATAGATGAAGTATATGATAGGTAATATCTTCGTTTGTATTGTACGGAAATCCGTTTGCCAGCAGCAGGTTTTTGGATTTTACCAATAGAGCGTCGATTGTTTTTTTGTTTTTCCAGAGGTAAAGCGTGTTGTTTTGCGGCAGGTTTTTTTCTTCGAGCAACACGTTGAAAGGATGCGCTATTTCTGTCTGTGGAAATAATTGGGAAACGGCGTCGGCGATGCTTTTGGGAACAGCGTAAATCAATTCATTTTTCCAGAAAGGGAATCCGGTGTGCAGAAAGACCTGCGGCTGATTCTTTTTTTCGTAGAAAGAAAAAAACAGTCTGTCGTTTTCATTTTTTACGAAATGTGAAGGCGCAAAACAATACTTTGAAGATTCATATACCAACACGGCAGTATGCACTTGCTCCGAAACGCTTATGTTTTTGTTGAGTAGCCGGACTATTGCGTCGGTAGCCAATTGTTCAAAGCCTGCAATAAAAACATCTTCTTTTGTGAGGACGGTATTTGATTTGTCGGCAACAAAAAAATAAAATCCATCCGGATAAAACCGGATGGATAATGTGTGATTGTATTTGCTGTCTGTATTTTGTGTTTTGTTGTCGGACAAAAGCATGTAAAAAAATGTTTGGGTGAAAGGGGAAATGATGCAGAAACGGCTTATTCCCAATTTCCGGCATTATTATTCGGGATGTCAATATCGCCTACTTTCAATCCCGGATATTTGTCGAGCTGCCTTTCTCTGTCAACCAAATTGATGATTTCCTGACGGTCTAAATCAGATAAGAATGTTGAAAAATGAGCCGTAGCCTGAAACAATGGTATCGGTATTCCCGACGGGTTTACGTAGTCATTTTTTACTTGCAGTTCAAATTTTTGTTCGTTTGAAAAAGGAATATACATGATTCTATTGATGTTGTCGTGCGTATATTCTCCGTGAGGATAAATGGCTGCAATCAGGTCAACATAGGCTGTATCTCTTCTGAAACCTTCCAGTCCGTTTGTTGCTATTTCTTTTGCATTTCCTTTTTTGATAATTGCCACTGCTTTGGCTTCGGTCAATCCTGCTTCCAATTGCGCGTCGGTCAATGCGCCTTCTTTCAATACTTCTGCTTTTTTACCGGTTTTCAAGAACTGAATTAATGTGTCGAAATTATCAGTGTAGGCTCCTTTTTGTTCTCTATACTCGATTTCGGCCTTGCGGAGATCAACCAAACGCTGAATGACCGGTAGTTCTCTCATCTTTCGTTGACTTTCAAATCGAATGGGAGTGATGATACTGTTGACACACAAATAGGCCAGAAAAATAATCGCGACGAGAAGTAAGATTTTGATAGCTGTTTTCATGTTGATTTTATGCTTAATTTTTTTGTTTATAATTTCAACTGTAAATGTTTTGCTTTATTGGGATAATACATGATTAAATGACGTGCAAATTTAAAAAAGAAAATCAAAATCTATAGCTTTGGGAGATATTTTTCTGCATTTTTTTTTCTTTTTACAAATCGAACACCTTTTTGATTTTTTCGACAGGACATAAATTTGCTATTAAAGACAAATCGGTGTCGGATATAAAAACAGACGGATGTCGGGGAATTAATGGGTTTTACTTATGCTCCTTTCCGTAAACTGTAGAAATAAATTTCGGAGGATATTTTGCTCATTTTCTTTTTTCTGTAAATACCGCTGACATTGTTGCAGACGGTCGTAGCCGAGCATAACTCCTAACACAAAATCTTCTTCGGGTGTGAGTTCGTTCAGTTTTTTATTGCCGAATTTGCGCACAACTTCTACACACTCTCTGTTTCCGAAAAATATATTTGTTTTCGATTGCGTTACAGGCTGAATCAGGTAGTTGATATTTTGCTGCAAAAGTTTCGTTTCGGCTGTTTGCAACAACGAAGTTTGTAGTGTGTGGAGTACTAAGAGCCGTAAGCCCTTTTTGTATTCATATATATGATGACAGAGAACCTGCATATCACGACAAGTTTAAAAAAAGCCGGAGAAGCCGGAGAGATTATATGAAAGCGTGAACCTGTTTTTTGTGACCGAATGTGGCAACCATAAAACAAAACGCTCCTATTTTCTCGGCTTCCCGTAACTTCGATCGCGTCAAATAAATAATCCTTTTATACTTTCAATCCATTTATCGAGGCGAGCATCGGTTTTGTCGCTTTCGTTATCTTCGTCGATAGCAACGCCCACAAACTTACCGTCAACTTCGGCCCGAGATGTGTCGTAGTCGTAGCCATCGGCCGGAAATTCACCGATAAGCCTGGCACCTTTCTCCCGTACCGTTTCGTACAAAATGCCCATTCCATCCACAAAAGAGTCCGGATATGAACCCGAATCGCCCAATCCGAAAAAAGCGATTGTTTTGCCGGAAAGATCGGCGCCTTTCAGTTCGGAGAGATACCCCTCCCAATCATCCTGCAAATCGCCCACTCCCCATGTCGAAGTGCCAAAAATCAGATTCGGATAGGCGTCCAAATCGCCTGCTTTGAGTTTGGAGACATCCAGCAATGTGACATCTTCACCAAGTAGTTTGCCGGCAATAGATTTCGCAATGTTTTTTGTGTTGTCGGTTGACGAACCGTAAATAACAGCTATTTTACGCATACTTTTTAATTTTTTTGATTTAGAAATAGTTTTAAAATAAACGACGCGAAGTTGGCAAGTTTCCGATGAAGCGACAATCCCCACAATGGGGGAAAAACAGCATGAAATTTAACAAGAAAAGATGAACGGCCATCTTCCTGCGGAGTTTGACGAAAAAACAATTCATTTGTACGGTTGACGATGCCCGTCGAAAAAACAAGATGAATTTTCGGTAGAAAGTTGCAGAAATCCAAAAGCTGTATTATCTTTGCACACACTAAAAAAAAACGGTGGTTATAGCTCAGCAGGTTAGAGCGTCGGATTGTGGTTCCGAAGGTCGTCGGTTCGAACCCGATTAGCCACCCCCCAAAAAGAGGAAGAATTGATTCTTCCTTTTTTTATTTCACAGGAATAACTTTCACAAAAAATACTTTTTCAAAATAAGACCCGTTCCGGTTGGCGCTTCTGTGGAGACGAAGCGAAGAAAGCAATTGTCAAATTGACAATTAATCAAGAAAAAACACTACTTTTGTCCCTCTTTTAATTCAAAATAGAATTTTATTATTCAAATTATTACTCCCCCAAAGCCAATGAAAGTATTGAAGTTTGGAGGCACGTCCGTAGGGACTGCCGCACGAATGAAAGACGTAGCGCAACTGATCAACGACGGCACACAAAAACTCATTGTACTGTCGGCCATGTCGGGAACAACAAACGGCTTGATAGAAATTTCCGATTACTTTTATAAGAACAATCAGGCAGGCGCCCTGGAGCGCGTCAACATGCTGGAACAAAAATACGACGCAATCATCGATGAACTGTATAGCTCCGAAGACAGCAAAAAAGAGGCTAAAAAGCAGCTAAGCGCCAATTTTGACCTGATACGCTCACATTCAAAATCGGTTTTCACGCTGTTTGAAGAGAAAGCAATCCTGGCGCAGGGCGAATTGATTTCGACAGCCATGTTTCAACTCTACCTGAAAGAACAAGGTATAAACAGTGTGCATCTTCCGGCGTTGGATTTTATGCGCATCGACAAAAATGCAGAACCCGACACGCTTTTTATCGCCGAAAACCTGAACAAACTGCTGACGGCATCCCCCGACGCAGAGATGTATATCACACAAGGATTTATCTGCCGGAATTTCTACGGAGAAATCGACAACCTCCAACGTGGCGGAAGCGATTATACCGCTTCGCTCGTGGGCGCGGCTATCAAATCGGAAGAAATTCAGATTTGGACGGACATCAACGGAATACACAATAACGACCCGCGTTATGTAGAAAACACAAAACCGGTACCTGTGCTACACTTTGAAGAAGCGGCAGAATTGGCCTACTTCGGCGCAAAAATACTACACCCCACATGTATTTTGCCCGCAAAACTCAGCAACATTCCCGTCCGGTTGCTCAATACAATGGAACCGACAGCGCCGGGCACCTTAATCTCTACGACAAGTAAAAAAGGAAAAATCGAATCGGTGGCGGCAAAAGACAACATCACCGCAATCAAAATTAAATCGGGCAGAATGTTGCTGGCGTATGGATTTTTGCGGAAAATATTCGAGATATTCGAATCACATCACACCTCTATCGACATGATTACGACGTCGGAAGTAGGCGTATCCGTAACGATTGACAATACAAAAAATCTGGACAATATCCTGAATGATTTAAAAAAATTCGGCATGGTCACCGTTGATAGAAACATGGTTATCATTTGCGTCGTAGGCGATTTACCCTTTGAGAACGTCGGTTTTCAGGCAAAAGTAATCGGTGCACTCAAACAGATCCCCATCCGGATGATTTCATACGGCGGAAGTAACTACAACATCTCCTTCCTGATCAGAGCCGAAGACAAAAAAGAAGCGTTGAACGCACTGAGCAGAGCGCTTTTCGATTAATAATATCCGACAACAGTACATGCTATGATAAAAGCAAATTATCCCATACCTGTTTTTGAAAACCTGCCCACTCCGTTCTATTATTACGACCTTGATGTGTTGAGAAATACGATAGAAGAAATGAAAATGCAAGCAAGAAAAGCAGCTTTTGTTGTACACTACGCATTGAAAGCAAACGTCAATCCGAGTATTTTAAGCATCATCAAAGAATCGGGCTTAGGCGCCGATTGTGTCAGCGGCGGAGAAATCTTGGCGGCGCTGGCAGCAGGTATTCCGACCGACAAAATCGTATTTGCAGGCGTCGGAAAAGCCGATTGGGAAATAAATTTGGGACTGGATCACGATATATGCTGCTTCAATGTCGAGTCGGAACAGGAATTGGAAGTCATCAACGAATTGGCGACGGCAAAAAATAAGATAGCCAACATCGCCCTGCGCATCAATCCGAATGTCGACGCAAACACTCATCATCATATCACAACGGGACTGAATGAAAATAAATTCGGCATCAACATGTCCGATATCGAACATATTATCAACAAACTACCCTCGCTCGAAAATCTGAATATGACAGGTATCCATTTTCATATCGGCTCCCAAATTACCGACATGAGTCCCTTTCAGGATTTATGTATCAGGATAAATGAGATACAAAAATACTTTATCAACAAACAGATTCATCCGACCCATATCAACGTCGGAGGCGGACTGGGCATCAACTACGAACATCCGAACCATATTCCGATACCCGACTTTGAAGCCTATTTCAACGTATTTCGCAAACACTTGTCGTTATATCCGAATCAAACACTGCATTTTGAGCCGGGACGCTCCATTGTCGGGCAATGCGGCAGCCTGATAACAAAAGTGCTATATGTAAAAAGAGGCAGCGCCAAAAACTTTTTGATTGTCGATGCCGGATTCACCGATCTGATCAGGCCGGCGTTCTACGGCGCATTTCATCACATCGAAAATCTGTCGTCCGATCTGGATATGGAAAAATATGATGTGGCAGGGCCTATCTGCGAATCGTCGGATGTATTTGCCAAAGATTTTTCGATGAACAAGTCAAAAAGAGGCGACATCATCGCAATACGTTCGGCAGGCGCCTACGGCGAAATTATGGCTTCGCAATATAACTTGAGAAAATTACCCAATATATACACCTCAGAAGATTTGAAATAAATGTTCCATTCCAACCTCCATCCATACGCAGCTTTTGAATTTTTTATCACAAACGTTGAATTCACAAACGTAGAGTTTATTCTGCTTGCCACCCTATCGGCCGCATTTGTCTATCAACTGTACTTCTACTGCCGGTATTTGAACGGCATTTGGCGGCAGAAGAAAAAAAACAAGAAAAACGAAACCATCTTTTCAAATAGCCATCCCCCCGTTTCCGTCATTATTTGTGCAAAAAACGAAGAAGAAAATCTGAAGAAATACCTGCCGGTGATACTGGAACAGGACTATCCCCAATACGAAGTCATTGTCATCGACGACGCTTCCGACGACAATACCGCGTTGCTTTTAAGCGCTTTTTGCGAAAAATATCCTCATCTCTACACGACCTTTGTTCCGCACGAAACCAAAAATTTCAGCACAAAAAAACTCGGACTGACTTTGGGTATAAAAGCTGCAAAACACGATATCCTGCTTTTGACAGACGCCGATTGTGTACCCGAAAGCAAAACCTGGATCGGTAAAATGGCACGAAATTTCACTCCCGGAACCGACATTGTGCTGGGTTACGGAGCATATATTAACCACAAAGGTTTCCTCAACAAACAGATCACCTACGAAACGCTGTTCATTGCGATGCAATATATGGGGATGGCAGCAGCAAGGAAGGCTTACATGGGCGTAGGGCGAAATTTAGCCTATCGGAAAGAAACGTTCAAGAAAAAGAACGGCTTTGTTCCCTTTATGGCCATCCGTTCGGGAGATGACGATTTGTTTGTCAACCATGCAGCCGACAAGCGGAATGTAAAAATAGAAGTTTCGTCCGAAAGCATCACGAGGTCGGAGGCAAAAGAAAACTACCGTTCGTGGCGCTATCAAAAAGAACGTCATTTATCGGCCTCGCCCTACTATAAACAGTCGACAAAGATACGTCTGATGATCGAACCCTTTTTCAGAGCGTTGTTTTATCTATTTTTGATTCTATCGCTGACGTTCGGCCACAATTGGATGGTGAAAGCAGCCGCCACCTTCCTGTTTCTTGTCCGCTGGGGGGTACAGATGCTGATTATAAACCGCACATCAACACATTTCGGTGAAAGGAAATATTACTTTTCGCTGATATTCTTCGATATATTCCAACCTTTAAACACGTTTTTTATCCTGCTTTACAGCAAATTCAGACCGAAAAACATTATTTGGAAATAACGTGAACAGCTTCACTCATCACTAAACACTAACGTGCGGTCTTCCTTGAAGAAAGAGAAAGAGAATTATGGGGGGGGAAGTCTCCCCCTCGCTCCAGCCCGCTACGCGGTCTTCCGCTACCCCCTCTGCGGGGCTCTGCCCCGCAACGCCCCGTAAGACAGTGATTAAATAGTGATTAGTGTTTAGTGATTAGTGATTAGTGCGGATTCGCTATGATTAAACACGAAACACTATTAAGGTTGAATCGCTAAACGCTAATCACTAATCACTAATCACTAAACACTAATTTAATTCGGATCCCTGTCCGAGAAACGGAATCGTGATCCGAGAAACGGAATCGTGATCCGAGAGAGACGCGGAGCATGCTCCGAGAGACGCGGAGCATGCTTCGAGAGACGCGGAGCATGCTTCGAGAGACGCGGAGCATGCTTCGAGAGACGCGGAGCATGCTTCGAGAGAC
>JAIRTG010000195.1 GCA_031255055.1 Prevotellaceae bacterium | reverse complement strand
CGGGGCGTTGCGGGGCAGCGCCCCGCAGAGGGGGTAGCGGAAGACCGCCAACGGCGGGCTGTAGCGAGGGGGAGACTTCCCCCCCCAAAAAAAAATATTTCTCCCTAATCGGAATACACTCCCACGCTATCGGACTCCCTGAAATTACATCGCCCCCTTTGTGTATTTGAATGAAAATAAATACTTTTGTCCCCCGTATGATTATCCGCCGAAATATGTCGATTTCCAATCGCTTTTTGAATATCAAAAGACGCGACGAATTTCTTATCCTTTCTGTGTAAGAAACGGTTTCTTGTCTCTTACCCCCTCATCATCTCTTTAACTAAATCAATCTCCTTGTACGGCGCCGAAAACAACAACGTTGTCCGATCTGGTGGCGACGTCGAGTGAATTTTATATATTAAACCCTTAAAATAAGTATTATTATGGAACTACCATTTGCAGAATCGTGGAAAATAAAGATGGTTGAACCCATCCGTAAAAGCACACGGGAAGAACGTGTGAAATGGCTCAAAGAGGCACATTACAATGTGTTTCAACTGGCTTCGGAACATGTGTATATCGATCTGATTACCGATTCGGGTACCGGTTCGATGTCGGACCGTCAGTGGGCGGCGCTGATGCTGGGCGATGA
The DNA here is from genome assembly GCA_031255055.1 of Prevotellaceae bacterium. Classification (GTDB taxonomy): domain Bacteria; phylum Bacteroidota; class Bacteroidia; order Bacteroidales; family Paludibacteraceae; genus JAIRTG01. The sequence continues at coordinate 3,233 of JAIRTG010000195.1, read as the reverse complement.
AAGCTATGCCGGTGCATCGTCGTTTTTTAACTTGAAGAATAAAATTACCGAAATCACCGGTTTTGAATACGTCATTCCGACCCATCAGGGACGAGCGGCGGAAAATGTGCTGTTTTCGCATTTGGTGAAACCGGGTGATATCGTTCCCGGAAATTCGCATTTCGATACGACAAAAGGACATATCGAATCGCGCAAAGCCGTTGCTCTCGACTGTACAATCGACGAAGCTAAAGATACCCAATTGGAAATCCCGTTTAAGGGGAATGTGTCGCCCGAAAAACTGGAAAAAGCGTTGGCCGAAAATCAACACAATATTCCGTTTATTATCATCACCATCACAAATAATACGGCCGGAGGACAGCCTGTGTCGATGGAAAATATGAATGCCGTCCGGAAAATAGCGGATAAATACAATAAACCCGTCTTGTTCGACTCGGCCCGTTTTGCCGAAAATGCGTATTTTATCAAAACGCGCGAAAAGGGCTACGAAAATAAAACTATCAAAGCAATCTGTCTCGAAATGTTTGCGCTGGCCGACGGTATGACTATGAGCGCTAAAAAAGACGGTATTGTTAATATGGGCGGATTTATTGCTACCCGTTTAAAAGATTGGTATGAAGGGGCGAAGGCGTTTTGTATCCCCTTCGAGGGCTATTTGACGTATGGCGGGATGAATGGTCGGGATATGAACGCCCTGGCTGTCGGTCTGGATGAAAATACTGAGTTCGATAACTTGGAAACACGTATCAAACAGGTGGAATACCTGGCAAAAAGATTGGACGAATTTGGAATTCCGTATCAACGTCCTGCCGGTGGACACGCTATTTTTGTGGATGCGGCAAAGGTGTTGACACATGTTCCGAAGGAGGAATTTCCGGCTCAAACTTTGACGGTGGAACTGTATTTGGAAGCGGGAATCCGCGGATGTGAAATCGGCTATCTTTTGGCCGACCGTGACCCTGTAACGCGCGAAAATCGTTTCGGCGGATTGGATTTGTTGCGTTTGGCAATACCCCGTCGCGTATATACCGATAATCATATTGATGTGATTGCGGTGGCGTTGAAGAACGTTTTCGACAGACGCGAAAGTATTACGCGGGGGGTGAAAATTGTTTGGGAGGCGGCATTGATGCGCCATTTCACGGTACAGCTGGAGCGGCTGGGATAAAAAAAACGCACTTGTATATTGGAAAATAAGCGAGATATTGCATTTTATCTCGCTTATTTTTTAGCGGAAAATTCCCAGTTCGTTCAGCGCCTGACGGTATTTTCTTGCGTGACGTTCGTGTTCGGCATTGGTGGTCGAAAAGTGATGTTCGCCGTTCAGCGTCTCTTTGGCGACCATAAAGATGTAGTTGTGTTGCTCGCAATTTAGCACACCGTCAATCACTTGGGGCGATGGTATCCGAATCGGACCGGGCGGCAATCCGCCATACATGTAGGTGTTGTACGGCGAATCGATTGCAAGGTGTCTGTGTAATACGCGCTTTAGAGCAAAGTCGCCGTTCGCAAATTTCACAGTGGGGTCGGCTTCGAGCCTCATTCCTTTTTTCAAACGGTTGATGTAGACGCCCGCAACTGTCGGATATTCGTATTCTTTTTTGGTTTCTTCTTCCACAATCGAGGCCAAAATGCTGACTTGTTCAAGTGATAAGGGTATTTCATCCGCTTTTTTTCGTCGGTCTTCCGTCCAGAAACGATTGTATTCGCGGTACATGCGGTCGAATAAATCTTTTCCGCTTATATTCCAAAAAACTTCATAAGTGTTCGGAATAAAAATGATGACGGCTGTTTCGGGCTTGAGATTGTATTCGGCTAAGAAATCGTCATTTTCGAGATAATAAAGAATATCCAGCGAATCGATCATGATTTGCTGCGCCAGTCTTCCCGCCAGTTGTTGTTTGGTTCTGATGTTGTTGAACGTCAGTCGGACGGGCGTCTGATTGCCGCTTCTGAGTTTGCGGATAAGATCGAAGTTCGACGTACGACCGTTTATTTCGTATCTTCCAGAACGGATATTGGTGTATTTCAACAACGCTGCTGTTTTTCTAAAGGAACGGCTATTTTTGATGTCGGCTTCTTTTTCGATTGCCCGAATCAAATCTTCGAAATCGTCATTATCGTAGATGTAGATGTATTTCTTTTCGCCGTTATTGGTGATAATGTTGGGCGATTTTAGTATATACCAACCGTATCCTGCAACTCCGCCGGCGGCAATAATCAACAATGAAACAATTGCAGGTACGATTTTGGGTGTTTTCTTTCGGATCATTTCTATAAACATATTTCCGGCAAAAGTAGTAAATACTCATAAATTATTCGCGTCATTGTCGTACAACAGCGCGGGGTGACGTTCGCAGACCGACCGCATTTAGAAAATCTTCGGAAAAGATTTTGCAGTTCAGAAAGAGTTTTCTATATTTGCACTCGCAAAAACGAACTCTTTGGAAGTGTGGGTGAGTGGCTGAAACCACCAGTTTGCTAAACTGACGTACGGGTTACCGTACCGGGGGTTCGAATCCCCCCGCTTCCGCCAGGTCGTTGAAAGTAAAGCGGCAAAAGAATTAAAAAGCCTGTAAAAGTAGCATTTTACGGGCTTTTTCCGTTTTACTTATACCCTATCTAAGACAGGAGAAAGCCAAATCCTGACAGCGTTCCGTTATCAAATGCCCGAAGTGAGCAATTCCTCGCTCGGAGTGAGGAATTTCTCGCTCGGAGCATGAATGACGGCGTTCGGAGTGAGAATGACCGGAAACAGGACGTTCGGTCAGCGATCCGCACGGTTATGAAGCCTTTCACTGACTAATCATTAATCACTAATCACTATTCATTATTTAATCACTGTCTTTCGGGGCGTTGCGGGGCAGAGCCCCGCTGAGGGGGTAGCGGAAGACCGCCGAAGGCGGGCTGTAGCGAGGGGGAGACTTCCCCCCCCCTAATTCTCTTTCTCTTTCTCTTTCCGGATGGAAGACGACTTGGGCTGAAAGAGCTGTCTAATCTTTAACCGAATGACTTCGGACGGGGGGGGTAAACTCAATTTATTCGACAACTATCATCTTGTCGCCGACGGCAACTTTATCGTTCTCGCTGATGAAAATTTCTTTTACTTCGCCGTCGATCGGACTTTTGATTTCGTTTTCCATTTTCATGGCAACAAGTACGCAAAGCGGATCGCCGGATTTTACTGCATCGCCGGGTTTTACATATACTTTCAGGATGACACCCGGCATTTG
>JAIRTG010000225.1 GCA_031255055.1 Prevotellaceae bacterium | reverse complement strand
ATGATGCGCATGATGCCAATCTGCCCCGTATGACGGACGTGCGTCCCGCCGCAAAGCTCAATTGATTTGCCGAATTTTATGACACGTACCTTTTCTCCGTATTTTTCGCCGAACAAAGCGATCGCTCCCATTTCTTGCGCGTCTTTTATCGGGATTTCGCGGCGCTCGTCCAAGGGGTAGTTCTCGCGGATGCGCCGGTTGACAAGCTCTTCTACCCGACGGATTTCTTCTTTGGTCACTTTCTGAAAATGCGAAAAGTCGAAACGCAGATTGTCGGGAGTGACGTACGAGCCTTTTTGTTCAACATGTCCGCCCAGTACCTCGCGCAATGCCTCATGAAGCAAATGCGTCGCGGTGTGGTTGCACGAGGTCGCTGTGCGCCTTTCGATATCGACCGACGCTATAAACGCAGCGTCCGGATGCAGGGGCAATGTCGGCGTAATGTGAACCGCCAGATTGTTCTCTTTCTTGGTATCGGTGACCCGTATGTCTCCGTTCGCGTTCGATAAGATGCCGCTGTCGCCAACCTGTCCGCCCATTTCGGCGTAAAACGGCGTTTGAGATAGTACAAGCTGATAAAATTCTTTGTTTTTCTGTTTTACTTTCCGGTAACGTAAAATTTTTGTCTCGACGCTCGTCTTGTCGTAACCTACAAACGCGCTCTCGCCGTCGTGTACGTGTACCCAATCGCCCGCTTCGATGTTCGCGGCATTGCGGGCACGCTCTTTCTGTCGGTTCATCTCGGCATTGAACGCTTCAATAGCTACCGTGAAATTGTTTTCGCGAAGAATAAGCTGCGTCAAATCCAACGGAAATCCGAAGGTGTCGTATAGCGTAAAGGCATATTTCCCTGAAACGGTTGTTTTACCTTCTTTTTTTGTGTCTTCCATCACTTTGTTCAACAAGCGGATGCCTGTCTCTAATGTGCGCAGGAATGATTCTTCTTCTTCTTCGCAGACTTTTTCTATTAATGTCTGCTGCGCTTTCAGTTCGGGATAAGCATCGCCCATCACCTGTATCAGTACGGGAACCAGTCGGTGGATAAATGAACTGCGCTGATTCAAAAAGGTGTATCCGTAGCGGACTGCGCGGCGCAAAATACGGCGAATCACGTAGCCGGCTTTCGCGTTTGAGGGTAATTGTCCGTCGGTAATCGAAAAGGCAATGGTACGGAGATGGTCGGCAATTACTCGCATCGCAATGTCTGTTTTCGCATCGTGACCGTAAGAAAGTCCGGCGATTCGCCCGATTTCTTTAATTACCGGCTGAAAAATGTCTGTGTCGTAGTTCGACTGTTTCCCTTGTAATACCATGCACAAGCGCTCAAATCCCATTCCGGTGTCGATCACTTTCTTCGGAAGCGGTTCCAGTGTGCCGTCCGCCTTGCGGTTGTATTGCATGAATACGAGATTCCAAATTTCAATTACATGCGGATGGTCTTTGTTTATTAATGTGGCTCCGTCGATTTTTGTACGCTCTTCGTCGCTGCGAATGTCTACGTGTATCTCGGAACATGGTCCGCACGGGCCGGTGTCTCCCATCTCCCAGAAATTGTCTTTTTTGTTCCCGTTCAATATGCGTTCTTTCGGCAGAAACCGCTCCCAAATTTCGGCAGCTTCGTTGTCGCGTTCGAGGTTTTCGACCGGAGAGCCTTCAAAAACCGTTACGTAGATGCGCGATTGCGCTATTTTCACTATATCAATCAAAAATTCCCACGCCCACGCAACGGCTTCTTTTTTGAAATAATCGCCAAACGACCAGTTGCCGAGCATCTCGAACATGGTGTGATGATAGGTGTCGTGTCCGACCTCTTCCAGATCGTTGTGCTTGCCACTGACGCGGAGGCATTTCTGCGTATCGGCAATACGCGGATAGACTGCAGGGTCGTTGCCCAGTATGATGTTTTTGAACTGATTCATTCCCGCATTGGTGAACATCAAGGTCGGGTCGTCTTTGATTACCATCGGAGCGGAAGGAACTATTTTGTGTTCTTTGTTCTTGAAAAATTCAAGGAAAGATTTTCTTATTTCTTGCGAAGTCATTTTTTTAGCGGTTGTTTTTATTGTTTGTATTTTCGGTCTGCAAAAGTAATTATTAATAAAGAGCTGTTTTTATTGTATCGTATTCATTTGTTTGACAACTTTGTCCCCCCCACAGCAGGTAATGGCGCCATTATCCATCACTCTTCGAAAATTTTACATTCGATATCGGCTGTTAGAACGTATCTGACGGAATCTTCGATGAGTGCGGTTGATGCAACGCTTTTCTCTTTTATAAATCCGGGAAAATCAATATCCGCCATGTCCAATACCGAATAGAAGATGTTGTTTGCACTCAGCTTTTTGTCCTTGTTTTTGATAATCGCGTCTACCTTTTCGGGATAGTTGTTTTTATATTCATCGGAATACCAGACGAAAAAGGGTACGTGAAAATCATAGTCGGAATAGATTCTTCCTCCATGTCCGGAAAGATTATCTTCGGTATCGAACAGGTTCTCACCATGATCCGAAACATACATCAAATAGCTGTTGCAATTTAAACTGTCCAGCTTTTTAATGGTATTCGCCAAAAAATAGTCCGTATATAATATGGCATTATCATAAGAGTTAACAAGCAACTCTTTATTTTTAAGAGAGAAAAAGGAATAACTAAAGGCGTTGTTTAATGAAGCAGGTTTGAAGACTTCAAACGCTTCAGGATACCGGAAATTGTATTGGGCATGACTCCCCAACGTATGAAGAACAATGAAAACCTTTTCCTCTTCCCGACTCAATATTTGGTCAAAAGCTTCCCATAGTTGTTCATCCCAAGCGTGTGTTTCGGCATTACTTACAGTCAAAAAATTGTCATCGGCATCCATCGCAATCCTTTGAATAAAACTGTTCTCCGCACTTTGATTTGCAATCCAACAGGTTTTGAATGTAGCTTCTTTGAAAGCGTCTACAAATGTTTTCTCTTTTGCATATTGGTCATAATTCTGTGCGGAAACACGTGTCAATATGATCGGTAGAGATAATCGCGTCAGATTTGCTCCGGAATATACATTTGAATATGATACTACGTTTTCTATTTCCGAAAGCAAGGGAGAGGTCTCCCGTTTATATCCATTGATCGAAAAATTGCCGTATCTCGCAGTTTCTCCTATTACGAAAACATATACCTCTTTTTCATTTAGCTGTCTATTCCTTTTTGCCGAAAATGTAAAATGCGCAAGTTCTCTGCTTAAACTGTTGATGTCTTTTCCCATCAAAATAGCTTCATGGGTGCGTAAAATCAGGTTGTATGGATATATCTCGCAAAGTTTCGACTTGAATGAACTTGTGGTCTCTGTCCACAGTCTGTCTTTTTCTTTTTCGTCTATGTAATAATACTTTTGAGATAGGTATATGGAGAGAATTCCAATGAATAATATGAAAATAGCAGCTAAGAAATAAAAAAACCTTGTTTTTATTTTTCTTATCAAATAGGTGTTCTCTATTTTAGCGAAGACGATATAAAAATAAACAACATCGATGAGAAGGAAACAAAGTATAAAAAATTTGATCGCAGATAAAACTTCGATGCTTTCGTGCCAATCAGTGCCTAAGATTGCCAAGATATACCCCGACGAAATAGTTGTCTTGTTCAAGTAAATATGGATAATCTCAAACGGACTCAGGCATACAAATAGTCCGTAAATGAGGAAAAGCGTTCGTGCTTTAAATAAAAGAAAGGGCGTCAGAAACAAAAAAAAGCCCCCTAAAAGAAAAATTATCGTTCTGAAAATACTACCGGTCGCATTGTCACCGGCAACAGAAAAGTAAATATTTGGCAATAAAACTATTATTGATAATAAAAGCACCCAAATGCGGTCTTTTCTATGCATTATATCTCGAATAGTCGTTTTCATAAATAGTGTTTTATTTTTTATAAACGAGAAAACAAAGGCTACAAAAGTACAGCAATTTTATTATTTTTGCACCGCTTATTACTCCTCAGTGTTCTTTTATCGTTTTTTTGAGGTAAAATCTGCCCGCTGAAACTACAAACTTCAAAAGCATAAATGGCGAAAAAAAAATTCCATTTCAATCCGGAAACATTAAATTATGAGCCTATTAACCACACAATTATTCATAGGCTCAAGAGTTTTTTATTCCATGTGTTGACAGCTGTTTTTTCGGGCGCTATTTTTTTCTTCCTGTTTGTCTTTATTGTCGACTCGCCGAAAGAGAAGCGACTTACACAAGAAAAAGACAAAATGCAAGTTCAATACAAAGTATTAGATCGACAATTGAATGAGGTACAAGCCGTTTTGACAAACCTTCAAGAACGTGACAATAATCTTTACAGGGTCGTTTTTCAGGCCGACCCGATTCCTACTATAGTGCGCACCGCGATTGCCTCCGAAAGTGAATATTACGAGAGTTTATCAAGAGCAACCAATTCGCAAGTGGTGTCCGCCACAACAAAAAAGATGAATCAGATCAAAAAGCAATTATACATCCAGTCGAAATCATACGACGAAATTGTTGACCTCGCCAAGAGTAAAGAAAAAATGCTTGAATATATTCCCTCCATTCAGCCGGTTTTGAATAAAGATTTGAAAAGAATGGCTTCCGGTTACGGCTGGCGAATCGACCCTGTGTACCATGTCCCGCGTCACCATAACGGTATGGACTTTTCGGCTCCCACAGGAACAGATGTGTATGCCACAGGAAAAGGAAGGGTCATCAGAGCCGGATGGGCGCAGGGTTACGGAAATTGTATCGACATCGATCACGGTTATAATTATGTTACCCGCTATGCTCATTTACATGAAATACATGTAAAACGGGGACAGATCGTGAAACGTGGCGAAATAATCGGACTTGTCGGTAGCACCGGAAAATCCACCGCCCCTCACCTTCATTATGAAGTGATCTACAAGGGAAGTCCGCAGAATCCTCAGAATTATTATTACCTGGACTTATCGCCCGAAGAATACGACCGCATGGTTCAAATGAGCGGCAATGCAGGACAAGCCTTAGATTAACTCCCCCCCGAAAAAACATGCGTAAGCCTCCTCTTTTTTCACAGCATCCGGGTCCTATCGGCGTGTTTGATTCCGGCTACGGCGGACTGACGATCTTGGAAAAAATAAGGCAAAAACTGCCTCAATACGATTATTTATATCTCGGCGACAACGCCCGGACTCCTTACGGCACACGCTCGTTCGAGGTGGTGTATAAATACACGCTGGAATGTGTGACCAGACTGTTTGAAATGGGTTGCCACCTGATTATCATTGCCTGCAACACGGCGTCGGCAAAAGCGCTGCGCACGATACAGCAAAAAGACCTTCCCCTGATGGATGGAAAAAGGCGCGTACTGGGAGTTATCAGACCGACAGTAGAGTCAATCGGGAACAGCACAAAAAACAAACATGTCGGGTTATTCGCCACTCCGGGAACGATACAATCCGATTCCTATGCTATGGAAATCAGTAAAATCGACCCGGCTATCAAACTGAGTTCGATTGCCTGTCCGCTGTGGGTGCCTTTGATTGAGAATAATGAACATCTGAACGCAGGAGCGGATTATTTCGTCAGTAACTATCTGGAGCAATTGTTTGCCGAAGATGAAGCTATTGACACCATTCTTTTAGGCTGCACGCATTATCCGTTGATTGTTCCGAAAATAAAGAAAGCGCTGAACAGAGAGGATGTTTCAATTATTTCGCAGGGCGGCCCGGTTGCCGACAGTCTGGCGAATTACCTGAACAGGCATCCCGAAATAGAAGCAAAATGCACAAAAAACAGCAACTGCGTCTATTACACGACCGAATCGGAAGAAAAATTTGCGTCTTCGGCATCCGTCTTTTTAGCGGAAA
>JAIRTG010000208.1 GCA_031255055.1 Prevotellaceae bacterium | reverse complement strand
ACTAATCACTAATCACTAATCACTAATCACTAATCACTAATCACTAATCACTAATCACTATAAACGCTGTCTTTCGGGGCGTTGCGGGGCAGCGCCCCGCAGAGGGGGTAGCGGAAGACCGCCGCAGGCGGGCTGAAGCGAGGGGGAGACTTCCCCCCCCTAATTCTCTTTCTCTTTCTTGAAAGAAGACGCCAAGGGCTGAGGTATAGGAGCAAGATTCGACTTGACCCTGTTCACATTATCCGTTATCGGCGTTATTCAAAATCAAATGGTGTTGTGATCCGTTCTTTCCAGTTGTCTGTTTGGAAGAAGAATTTTTGATGTCCGAACGCAGGTTTCAGATGGCTGAACCAGGTCGCTTTCGGGTCATAATGCGCAAAAAACGGAATGCCGACCCATGAAGGATGTCGGGCCTGCAAAAAACTTAGTATGTACACCTTTTCACCTCCTATTTCGCGGACTCCGAGAATTTGTATCTTACCGGGATGATCGCTCATACTTGGGCCGCGTACCGTCCGGCACAATCCGCTGACTTTGTTGTAGGCTCTTCTGAAAATCATCCAGCATCTATCCAGCGGTATTTCAAAATACGCCTTTGCACCGGTATCCCGCGCCACAAACATGTAGTATGGAATGCAGCCCAAATCGACCTGTTTACGCCACATGGTGGACCAAAGTTCGGGTTTATCGTTGATATTTTTTAGCAGTGGAGATTGTGTACGGATCTGTGTGCCGGTTCGTCGGATGCGGGCGATCGCTTTTTGGACGGCCTCGGTACTCAGCTCTACCGGATGATTAAAATGCGCCTGTATTGAAAGATTTTTCCCCGCAAGGACGATTTTTTCAAATAAGGCGATTAGTTCATCGCTATCCTCGTCGGTCAAATACCGATAGGGCCAGTATGTCAACGATTTGGTGCCGATACGGATTGTGCGGATGTGGTTAAATTCGGGTTGCAGCAACGGTTCGATATAGGCCGCCAGCACGTTTGCCGACATGGTCATCGGGTCTCCGCCGGTGAAAAGAATATCGGTTACTTTCTTTTTCAGAAGCAGGTATTTTAGCAGCAGACCGATTTCTTTCATTGCAAATTTCAGTCCGCTCATGCCCGAAAACTGGGGCCAACGGAAACAAAATGTACAATAGGCATGACAAGTCTGTCCCTGACTGGGAAAAAATAAGACGGTCTCGGGATACTTGTGTTGAATGCCTTTTAGTCTTATATCACCCAGCATCGGCACATTGGATTCTTGTCCCGCCGGATTCGGATTGAGCGATAGACGAATGTCCAATACTTTTTTATCGATTTCTGCTTTACTCGCCCCGTTATCGAGCATCTTTTTTATTGCATTATAATGCTTTTTTTCCAGCATTTCTTTTCGGGGAAAGGTTAGCGTGAAAATCGGATCGGTTTCGATATTGTTCCAATCAATCAATTCGTCCACAACGTAATTGTTCGATTTAAAGGGAAGTACACGACCGACAATTTCTATCGCTTCGAGCATCTCGTCCGATAATTTCGCTATTTGCGGGATTTCTCTGTAATTGTGAAGTGCACAAGTTTTCAAGGTCTTTTTCATACTAATATTTTGTTTTCAATTTGTTTCAGGATCTAATAAAGGGCAGATCTTTTTTCAAAACTCTTTGTCAATAAAAAGTTTCGGGAAGGCTTGTATCTACTTTGGTTAACAACGAAAAAACGTGATTGTTTAACAAAAACATGTAAAACTACTTCCCGCAGCTATTTTTTCGCAATAAAAAAGGTTGACTGTCACCTTTTTAGCGAGATATTATTTTTATGAAAACAAAACGGGTTCTATTCTCCTTGCCGCCGGATAGGAAGGATAATGCCGATTTGTCCGGTGGTAAAATCGGACGGAAATGATTTTTTTTCGATAATCTCGAACTATTATGTGTTGTTTCTTTAAAAAAATAGTTACATTTGCACCGTTCTTCGTTCATAATAAAAATGATGTGATACTTCTCTTTATCGCTATCATTTACAACTTTTCTCATTAGAATCATTAAAATGAAATCATGGTCTTTGCATTAGTTCACGCAGAAGTATTTTATTTCGTATAAGATATTTTTGTTTCGATTAATGCCCATTCAGCCGTCCCTGTGAAGAGGCGGCTGTTTTGTTGGTCACGTTCTCTCAAATTCAAATATCCCCCCCCTTAATGGTGATTGTTTCCAAAAATTTACGTACATTTGCGTTGCTATATTGAATCAATTTTTAGAAAGGTATTTCATTATTTGAAATCAGCTCGGCCGTCCCTGTGAAGGGACGGCTGTTTTGTTGATCATGTTCTCTCAAATTCAAATAATTTTCCCCTTAATGGTGATTGTTTCCAAAAAATTACGTACATTTGTGCGGCTATACTGCTAAAAGAGTATTTCATTTTATTATTAATTTCAGTCGTCCCTGTGAAGGGGCGACTGTTTTGTTTGTTTTGTTGGTCGCGTTCTTTCAAATTCAAATACTCCCCCCCCCTTAATAGTGATTGTTTCCAAAATTTTACGTACATTTGCGCTGCTCTACAGCTTAGAGTATTTCATTGCTTATTATAATTTTTTATTTTTTTAAGTACTTTTGGAAAGGTCTCATTGTGTTACACAAGAAGACCGAATGAGAATTAGTTTTTGTTTTATATTACTTAATGGAATCGAATTCAGTCACCAACCGTCTCTGTGAAGAGGCGGTTGTTCTTTTTTTAACGGATGCGAAACTTATCGTTCGGCGAACGTTTCCGTCACACGAAAAATAGTCGTGACCGCCCCCTGCCAATCACTGCCGACTTCACTTAAACACCAATTCCTGTGCATCGCCATAACTGTCATAGCTTGAAGTGATCACCTTTTCGCCGGCTTCGAGTCCGCTCAACACCTCGTAATAGAGCGGATTTTGTCGTCCGATGCGGATAGGGCGGCGAATAGCTTTCTTACCGTCTTCAACCACGACATAAATCCACTGTCC
>JAIRTG010000203.1 GCA_031255055.1 Prevotellaceae bacterium | reverse complement strand
CAACTTGTACTTGTAACTCGTATGGCGAGGGGAGTACGGGGCGTTGCGGGGCAGAGCCCCGCTGAGGGGGTAGCGGAAGACCGCCGCAGGCGGGCTGAAGCGAGGGGGAGACTTCCCCCTCCTGCTTATCTTTCTCTTTATTCCATCAAAAAAACAACTATAGATAACATTAATTCGGTAACTTTGCATGTCAAAAACAGAACGTGGAACATAAAAATCCCTCTCGGGGGGACTATAGGAGTGTCAATATGAATTTTAAATACGATATAATTGTTGTCGGCGCCGGACATGCCGGAAATGAAGCTGCGTGCGCAGCAGCAAACCTGGGATCAAAAACATTGCTGATTACAATGGATATGAACAAAATGGGACAAATGAGCTGCAATCCGGCTGTCGGCGGAATTGCAAAAGGACAAATCGTGCGCGAAATCGACGCTTTGGGCGGACAAATGGGCATTATTACCGACCAAAGCGCTATCCAGTTTCGGATGCTGAACCGCTCAAAAGGTCCGGCAATGTGGAGTCCGCGCTCGCAAAGCGACCGTCATCTGTTTATCCAAACATGGATAAAAACACTCACCAATACCCAAAACTTACACCTGTGGCAAGATACGGTCAACGAAATTACATTCGATAAAAACGGCATTTCGGGAGTAAAAACGGCATTGGGAATCTACTTCCGGGCGAAAGTTGTGATTCTGACAAACGGAACTTTTTTGAACGGATTGATGCACATCGGGAAAAATCAATTCAAGGGAGGACGAATTTCAGAACCCGCTTCGTTCGGTATTACCGAACAATTGAAATCGCTTGGCTTCAAAACCGATCGGATGAAAACAGGAACACCAATGCGGATAGACGGACGAAGTATTGATTTTTCAAAAATGTCCGAACAAATCGGCGAAAACGACTTTCATAAATTTTCGTTCCTCAAAAACGTGAAACGCGAACTCAAACAAATGAGCTGTTGGATTACATACACCAACGAACAAACACATGAAGCACTTCGGAAAGGCTTGCCCGAATCTCCTCTCTACAACGGACAAATTCAAAGCATCGGCCCGCGTTACTGTCCAAGCATCGAAACAAAAATCGTAACTTTCGCCGATAAAAAGGCGCATCAACTTTTTCTCGAACCCGAAGGCGTCGATTCACAAGAGTATTATGTAAACGGATTTTCGTCCTCCCTACCCTATCAGACTCAGATTGATGCAATACAAACAGTTCCCGGATTGGAAAATGCAGCGCTTTTCCGACCCGGTTATGCCATCGAATATGATTTTTTCGACCCGACACAACTAAGCCATACACTCGAAACAAAACAAATAAAAAACCTGTTTTTTGCCGGACAAATCAACGGAACTACCGGTTATGAAGAAGCAGGCGGACAAGGATTGATTGCGGGAATCAATGCACACATAAAATGTCACGACGGAAATCCGTTCACTCTTGGAAGAGATGAAGCATATATCGGCGTTCTTATCGATGATTTGGTGACAAAAGGCGTGGACGAACCCTATCGGATGTTTACTTCGCGGGCGGAATACCGTATCCTTCTCCGTCAGGATGATGCCGATATGCGTCTGACCGAAAAAGCATACAATATCGGTTTGGCAAAAGAAAATCGTTTCAAAGAGCTTCAGGCAAAAAAGGAGGAACAAAATAAACTAATCAACTTTCTGAAAAATCATTCGGTAAAACCGTCGCAAATAAATGCTTTTTTGGTTTCACAAAATTCGGCAGAACTGAAACATGGTTGCAAATTGAGCGATTTGATTCTTCGCCCTCAATTCGGACTGAACGAACTGGCAGCCGCCGTTCCGCAATTACAGGAAAAGATAACCACGATTAAATCGGGAAAAGAAGAAATTATAGAGTCGGTCGAAATCATTCTAAAATACGCAGGATATATCGAACGTGAAAAATTGATTGCCGAAAAACTTCAACGGCTCGAATATATTCCCTTGAAAGGGCGCATTGATTATAATTCTATCCATACGCTTTCGACCGAAGCACGACAAAAACTAACAAAGATAAACCCCGAAACAATCGGACAAGCATCGCGGATACCGGGTATTTCACCAAACGATATAAACATATTACTGGTGCTTTTAGGCCGATAAAAACAGGGTTGTTTCACGTGGAACAAAACAAAACCAGCACACAATACACAGCGAGCAGCAAGAATGAGCGTGTAATTACTTATCGGAAAACACGATCAATCGAAAGAGAGTGCTATTGTGGATGATGATTTGTTCCACGTGAAACAAAAACAATAAAACAATTCAATATTTCCTCTAAAGAGGAGCAAAAATAGACTTGGAGACTCTATGAAAAAAAACGAAAGACTACAAAACGAGATTGAGGCATTGCCGAACAAGCCCGGTGTGTATCAATATTTCAATGTGAACGATGAAATTATTTATATCGGAAAAGCAAAAAACTTAAAGAAGCGCGTTTATTCCTATTTCAACAAACACCATGACTATGAAAAAATAAATGTGCTGGTCAGAAATATCGACCACCTGAAATATATCATTGTCGATACGGAAGCCGACGCTCTTTTGCTCGAAAATAATCTCATCAAACAACACCAACCAAGATATAATGCAATGCTCAAAGACGGAAAAAGCTATCCGAGCATTTGTATAACAAAAGAAGCATTCCCTCGCGTGTTCAAAACGCGCAGCATTATAAAAAACGGTTCGCAATATTTCGGCCCTTACGGATTAGCGCAGACGGTTAACTCTTTGATCAACATCATCCATCAGATCTACCCTATCCGAACTTGCCGGCTGCCATTGATAAAAGAAAAAATTGATGCGGGAAAATTCCGTGTTTGCTTGCAATATCATATCCACCGATGCAATGGCCCCTGTGAAGGAAAAGAATCGATGGAAGATTATCAAGAATACATTAAAGCTGTTCGGAAAATCCTGCGAGGAGATGCAAACGAAATAAGTAAATCTCTGTATTCCAAAATGCAAGCATTGGCAGCGGAGTATAAATTTGAAGAAGCACAGGTTTTGAAAGAGAAATATGAGCTTTTTGAAGCATATAAATCGAAGTCTGTTATCTCGAACACTATTCTCGAAAATACGGATGTATTTGCTTATGAGGAGGATGAACAGTCGGCATACGTGAACATTTTGCGTACTTCAAAAGGATCGATTATTCAGGGCTTCACAATCGAGTATAAAAAACGATTGAACAAAGACAAAACGGATATTCTCGTCATGGCGATATTGGAACTTCGCGAACGACTGAAAAGCGATTCAAAAGAGATAATAGTACCTTTCGAGATTGAATTTCCGATTGACGGTATAAAAGTAAATATCCCACAGCGAGGCGACCGGAAAAAACTGTTGGATTTGGCAACGCAAAACGTGAAACAATATAAGGTGGACAGACTTAAACAGGCAGAAAAATTGAATCCCGACCAGCGTGCCGTTTCCATTTTGAGAGAAATTCAAGACAAACTGCATTTGGAAAAACTGCCGATGACAATTGAAGCTTTCGACAATTCAAACATTTCAGGAAGCAGCGCTGTTGCCGCTTGTGTTGTTTTCAAAAAAGGGAAACCGTCTAAAATTGATTACAGAAAATATAACATCAAAACGGTGAAAGGCCCCGATGACTATGCGTCGATGAAAGAAGTTGTCGGTCGGAGATATTCGCGGATGGTTGCCGAAAACGCTCCACTCCCCGATCTGATAATTACCGATGGCGGAAAAGGACAAATGGAAGTTGTCCGCCAAGTTGTGGAAGACGAATTGAAATTAAATATCCCAATTGCAGGATTGGCAAAAAACGACAAACACAGAACAAGCGAACTGCTATTCGGGTTTCCGCCAAAAGAAATCGGATTGAAACCTACCGAGCCGCTGTTCAAATTATTAGCGCAAATTCAGGAAGAGGTTCATCGTTTTGCCATCAAATTCCACCGTGACAAACGAAGCAAAAAACAAATAGCATCAGAACTCGATTCGATCAAAGGAATCGGCGAACAGACAAAAAAAGACCTGATAAAGCATTTTAAAAGCATAAAACGAATTAAATCGGCCAATCCGGACGAACTAATAAATCTGATAGGAACCAACAGAGCCTCAATCATTTATAACCATTTTAGAGGCGATTTGAAGCCTTGAGAATTGAATATTTATATCTATCAAAGCTGTTATCCGTCAATATTCCAACGAGAACGCAGCATTTTAATCCGTTTCAGAATGTAATGACACAAAAAAGGAGAACTACAAAAAAGAAGAACTAATGACAACACTCGAAATTCAATCATTGGATACGATTAACGAAACCGTTAAAAAATTTATTGAACTTATCGGCAATCGGACAGTTTTTGCCTTTAACGGAAAAATGGGTGTCGGCAAAACAACTTTCATCAAAGCAATATGCGCTGCTTTCGGCGTACAGGAAACGGTCAACAGTCCGACTTTTTCTATCGTGAACGAGTATGAAACCGCCGATGGAAAAATTATCTATCACTTCGACTGTTATCGCATCAATACCATTCGGGAAGCAATCGGTCTCGGCATCGAAGAATATCTTTACAGCGGCAATCTCTGCTTTATCGAATGGGCCGAAAATATCGCCCCTCTCCTACCCGACTCGCTTGTCGATGTAGAAATTGAAGAGATTGAAAACAGAAAGCGAAAAATCAACATTCAATGAGCCGCCCGACACAATACGCTCTTTCCAAAAAAAAACGCTCGCACAGACTTTTAACGCCTGTGCGAGCGGAGCAAATCAACTGTATAAAAAATGTTACATTCTTTTTTCCTTACGGTGTATTGAATCCTTTAAGCTGGGCCGTCTTTATCGCCCATGACATCATATTGGCAAAGAAAATAGAATTGTGAATATCTGTCGAAAAGGTATTGCCAAAAAGTTTGGGTACGGGCTTAAAATCGTCATCATAATAGAATGGACAGTTGGCGGAAGCTTTTATCTCTACATCGTTTAGCCCCGCCGCCCAGAATCCGCCATCCCCAATCCATACGAGATTTCTATCCTTGAAACGACAGATGGTAATCATATCTTCTTCGTCTGGAGCAGGCTGCATATTATTAAAACGACCGTCCGAATACACAATGACATCCTCGTCCGGCACATTAGTCATTGCTGCTGTAAGGGAAGCATCTTCACCCCAATACTTTTCGCGGACATCGCCGAAAGGCCCATTTAATAGCTCATCGTTTACCAAATTCACACTCCTACTCTTATCCGCTTTCCTAAAAGTGTAAATGGTGCCGAACGGTTTATATGACACACATGTTATAGCATTATTTTTAAGCGTTCTTCTGAACAGGAGTTCTGCTGTATTAGTGTCTTCTATTGCGGCTATCACCACCCCGTTTTTCTGGAGATAATCATCGAGTGCATCAAAAGTAGTAACATCAGTAGGCCTGTAATTATAGGCCATAACGATAATATCCGGCTCATGATTATCTATCAAGTTTTGGAGATCTCCTGCGTTCGGAATATCTACATCCACAAACAAAAGACTATCCACTTTCACCAGACTGGTGGTATCCTTGCCGAAATTGAGGGACGCCTTCAATACTTTACATGCACCGTATTCGAAATATTGGGACATATTGACATTTCCGTTTTGATCAGCAATATTATACCCATAGGTACTAGTATTGCCTATCCCCAGTATTTTCGTTTTTGCATATACAACCATAACATCAACAGAACACGTCGTTTTGCCGGTAGCACTGTTTGAGCTGACGGTCATTTTATTTATTTTTGCCGAAGTTGGTTTTCCCTTTCCTCTAAGTATAATTTCCTTCCGTCCTGCAATCCTGTCGGCAAAAGTGATGGTTGTTGGGATGGAGGCAAAGCTGATGCCATCCACTTCGTCCGTTTCCAGATAAACAGTTGCACCCTGTACGGAAGTATCGGTCGAATTCATCTCGATCCAAATCGAAAGGTAGTTTTCTTGCGGATTTAAAGGCCGATTGAACAGATACGTTCCATGCACCGTTTTTTGGGAACAATCTATGGTATAGTTCGGCTTTTTCGAAAAATTCTCCACTACGATATTTTTCGTACAAGGTGTGCCGTTATTCAGCGTCAGCGTCTTTCCGTTCATCATAACGGTCAGTTTATCTCCCTGACTCCCGACAGGCGTGTACCAAAAAGGAACGCCACTCGCCCGAAGCATGATGGTATGTACTCCCCGCTCCCAAAATATGCCATCATCCGAAAAGAAATAACCGTTTGTCTCGCCATTCGCGGCCGACGCATATTCGGGGGTAACGGTAATGTTATAGGCCCCCGGTTCGGTGATTTCTAACTTTAAGGTGATATAGTTGGAGCCGTCTAAAGACTCATCGTCGGGGTGAAGAGCTACCGGATGGGCATTGGGCGATTTATAACGCCCGAATATATTCAAATCATTACAGGAGACGAGATGCCCGACGGCATTCCCTACCTCATGCTGGAAGCATACCCATTCTTTTCCGTTCCATTGGTTAAGCCCCAAACAGAGATCTTTGCTCTTGTCTTCCGTCAGATTATAAACAACAAGTCCGGTGTGGATCTTGTCCAATTTTGTCTTATCCGAGGCATAAGTGGTGTTAGGCCCTGAAGCAGGGTTATCGGGATTGGCCAAAAACATTGGGAAAAGTTGATTTTTGTCTGAGAGAGTTACACGAGGTAATAACAATCCTTTGTAGGCATTGAGCGAATCGTTGAGCACGTTCTTCTTTTCTTTCAGTTGCAGCAAGGCGCCCGCAACCGGCGCTTCAGCTGTTCCTATCGATACCTGGGCGCGTGTTGTTGCACCCACACATAAAAATACGGCCAAAAGCAATAAGATATTAAATCTCACGCTATCACGGCGCTTTTGTTTCAAATTTACTTGATTCATGTTTGTTTAATTTAGTTTATAAAAATAGAGTGGTATCACTCCACAGTTTTCAGTTCTTAAAAAGTCAATTATCAATTGTCAGGTTTACGGTTCAATTCAATTCGATTCGATTCAATTATTCATACAGCCTCCTTTCTATAAAAAATTTCGATTCTATACTCGCTTCGGCGCCTTCGTGAGCAGCGACAGGAAACAAAAGCGGGGAAATTTACATTTACTTTTTGGAAAATATTAGCGCTATTTACAATAAAAGCGCCCAAAATTAGTGTGTTTTAGTTTTATTTACAAGAAATATCCGAAAATATTTTTATTCCTACCCTTTTCATTTCCCACTTTCGATCGCCTGTAGAACGGTTTTCTCACGCTTGCCGGATAAAAAAAAACCGCTCGCACAGGCCATCGAAGGCTGCGCGAGCGGAAGGAATAAACACTATGAAATCAACCTACAGTCTTTTTCTACGGCGTATTGTAACCGTTGAATTGGGCGGTCTTCATCGCCCAAGCCATCATATTGGCAAAGAAAAAAGAATTGTAAATATTCGTAGTATAAACGGCGCTAAAAAGTCCCACCACAGGTCTGAAATCATTATCATAGTAGAGCGGACAGATGGTACGACTGGACACATCCGAGCTATTCTTGGCTCTCGACCAGAATCCGCCATCCCCAATCCATACAAGATTCGTATCCTTGAAACGACAGGCGGTAACAGCGCTATTTCCGGTGACGGTTGAACCTCCGTTATAATTACCGTCCGAATAGATGTCCACCATCCCGAGCGGTACGCCGACAACTCCTACGGTAGCAGAAGCATCTTCACCCCAAGGCCGCTCGCGAATATCGCCGAAAGGCCCGTTCAATATATCGTCGTTAGCCATGTACTTGAACATGTGAATGGAACCGGCTCCGCCATAATTCTCGCGTGCGTCCACCGTACCGGCAGGAAGATTAAGCGCCCTGTTGAACAGTCGTTCCACAGCAGCGGTATTTTCCATTGCGGCTATCACCACCCCTTTTTTCGACAGATAATCGATAAGCACATCGACGGCGGCATTACTCGGCATATAGTCATAACCTATGACGATAATATCCGGTTTATTGGCATCGATATAATTTCGGAGCGAAGCGGCGGTTGGAGTTGTATATCCGTCGCCGGTTGCGTCTATAAATTCAAGTCCCTCCACCTTCACCGTACTGGTTATGGCGGTACCGAAATTGACGGGCGACTTTAACATTTTGTATCCGCCGTTATAGTACGGGTTAGACATGTTGAGATTACCGCTACCTCCTGCAAGATTATATCCATAACCGTTGTTGAGTCCTACGCCCAGTATTTTCTTTTTTGTGTATGCGACCGCGATCTCAGCGGGACATGTGGCTACGCTGACGGCGCTATTTGAACTGATAGTCATTTTTTTGGTATCCACCGAAGTAGGTTTTCCCGTTCCCCTGAGTATGATTTCCTTCTGACCGGTAGCCCTGTCGACGGAAGAGATCACTGTCGGCACGGAAGCAAAACTGATGCCGTCCACTTCATCGGTTTGCAGGTGAACGGTTGCACCTTCAACAAAGGTATCGTTAGGATCTATTTCGATCCAAACCGAAAGGTAACATTCATTTGGATCCAATTCTTTGTTCAACACATAGACGCCGTTTACCGTTGTCCGGAGGCAATCGATGGTATAGTTCGACTTTTTGGAGTGATCCTCCACCACGATATTTTTCGTACAGGACGCACCATTATACAGCGTCAGCGCCTTTCCGTTCATCACAACGGACAGCTTATCACCCTGACTGCCGTTTGGCGTATACCAGAAAGGGGTTCCATTACCGGTAAGCGTCACAGTATATACGCCTTTTTCCAAAAATATGCCGTTTCCGGTAAAGAAATAACCATTTGTTTCGCCGTTCTGGGCGGAGGCATATTCGGGAGTAACGGTAATAACATATTCACCCGGCTTGGTCACCTCTATCCTGATAGTGATATAGTTGGAAGCATTCAAAGGCACTTCTCCCGAAAGAGGATTAGACGGATAGGCGTCGGGCGACTTATAGTTCCCGAATATCCTGAAATCGTTACAGGAGACGATGTGCCCAACCGCATTCCCTATCTTATGTTGGAAGCAGTCCCATTGTTCTCCGTTCCACTGATTGAGTCCCGGAGTGAGCCCTTTACTTTCGTCATCCGTCAGATTGTAGACAACGAGTCCGATATGGGTGTTGTCCAGCACATCCTTATTAGCGGCATAATCGTCATTCGGCCCCGAAGTCGGGTCGTCCGGATCGGCCAAAAACATCGGGTAGAGTTCATTTTTGTCCGACAAGGCCACACGTGGGAGCAACAATCCTTTATAGGCGTTGAGCGATCCGTCTTCCACCTGTTCCATCTCTTTCAACTGGAGGAGCGCACCCGAAACCGGCGCCTCGGCAGTTCCAATCGACACTTGGGCGTATGTTGCGCCCGCTGTAAAAATCGCAACCAAAAGCAATAAGACATTACATCTTATTCGGTTTTGGTTTGTCTGATTCAAATTAATTTGATTCATGTTGTTTAGTTTTAATTTATAGAATACAAAAACAGAGCATCTTACCCCGTTATATTTTTATTGATAGCGATCGATTATCAATTGTTACATTTCCGATTCATTTTGTTTACAGACAACTATTTTTCTGTGATTAATCAGCATCATATTTCATCCGGAGTTTCCGGATCGAAGGCCGAAAGTAAAAGGGGGGTGGAATTTCTATTTGTTTTTCAGGAAAAACAACATTTGTGCCGACATGCACTTGAAGAAAATAAGACAGCCAATACGGGCGTAACAGGCAAAAGCACCTCAAATAAAAACCAAGACCCTTATTTCCGGCGGGGAAAGCAACCTAATTTTTTTGCGAAAAGCACGGATAAAAAACAATTTCATCCGGTCGTTCTACGCTGTTTATACGCAGATTTACTTCACTTTAAGATCAATCGCCAAAATGTCCGTCAGGTTCAGTGATATTATAAGGCGGCTCAAAAGTAGTATTTTTTTTTTATCTTCAAACAACAGTTGAAGTATTTTTACATTCGCGATTAGTGAATAAACAAGTCGAATCCGCACAATCACTAATCACCAAACACAAAACTCGCCATCGGCATTTTTTTTAGAGAAAGAGAAAGAGAAAGAGATGGACGTGGGGGAAGTCTCCCCCTCGCTTCAGCCCGCTGCGCGGTCTTCCGCTACCCCCTCTGCGGGGCGCTGCCCCGCAACGCCCCGTAAGACAGTGAAGAATGAAGAGTGATTAACGATTAATGATTAATGATTAATCATAGCGAATCCGCACTTTCATATAACTACCCTGTAACTATCTGCTATGAATAGTATTTGCAAGGCTGCGCCGAAAGTGATTCCTTTTTTGCACTTGACAAAATATAGAGG
>JAIRTG010000166.1 GCA_031255055.1 Prevotellaceae bacterium | reverse complement strand
TGGGCTTTGCCTTTTATCATTACCGGTACAATGTCTTTGCCTTTGATTTTCCGGTAAAACCAAGTGAGTGAGATTTTGAACTGCTGCAAGGCATCTTCAACGGAAATGTAATCTTCTACGGTTTTGTTGATTGCGGCGACGGTGTGTTTAATGGGGGCAAGCGTTTTTGTTTGGAGTTGTTCCAAGTCGCTTTTTTTTATCCTGACAATTCTTTCGCTGATGCGGAGTGTTTTCAGTTCGCCGCTGGCAATGATTTTGTAAATGGTGGGGCGCGAAATGCCAAGCAACGCAGCGGCATTAGAAAGTGACAAATATTCCTGCGCAAGCAGGTTTTGGCGGTTTTGCTCTTTGATTTCGTCGCCTTTGGCTTGCTGTGCTTTTGCTTTTTGCCGCGCCTTGTAATCGCGCTTTGCGCAGGTTTCGCCGCAATATTTTGTAAAGGCGGTGTATGCGGTAAATGTTTTACCGCAACTTTTGCATACTTTTCTGTACTCGTATCTATCTGCCATAAGTTTGATACTTTGTCGATATTCTTACTAATTTTACTGTCAATTCGTGTAAGTTGGCGTAAATTGGTGTAAAAGTACTGCACAACTTCGCATTGACTTTTTCCGCTTGTACCTTCGTGGTACAAATGCGGTACAAAATTACGCAAAATATCTGTAAAAAACAATAGATAACGATAGAAATTTTATCAAGAAAATGCTATTAAATCACTGTGTTTTAACTGATTGTTTGTTTTTGAATAATGGTTGATTTTGGGGGCTATTTTCCGATACAAAACTTACTAAAAATATTCCCCAAAATCTCACCGGTGGATATTTGCCCTGTAATCTCTCCAAGATGGAACATACACTCACGGATGTCCTGAGAAAGAAAATCGTGGGTGATGTTGTTTTCAAGCCCTTTGATAACGCGCAGGATAGCTGTCTGTGCTTTTTTCAAGGCTTCGTAATGGCGAATATTGCTGACAACAATATCCCCTGCCTGCAATTCGGGAAGTTGTGCGGCTTTGAGCAGGGCATCTTGCAGTATGTCGGTGTTGATGCGTTTTTTTGCCGAAATATAAATCCGCTCGGCGTCGAACGGTGCGAAAAGGCTGTCGAGAATCAAATGCTCTTCGCCGTCAATGCGGTCTATTTTGTTGAAAACAAGGATTATTTTTTTGCCTTCGGCACGTTTGGCAATCCGTTCGGTAAGCCATTCGATGTGTTCGCTCACCTGTGTGGAGTCGATGAGCCAAAGGATGATGCTTGCCTGCTCTATTTTTTGATAGGTGCGTTCTATGCCAAGATTT
Organism: Prevotellaceae bacterium; assembly: GCA_031255055.1. Classification (GTDB taxonomy): domain Bacteria; phylum Bacteroidota; class Bacteroidia; order Bacteroidales; family Paludibacteraceae; genus JAIRTG01. Next base: position 2,234 of record JAIRTG010000166.1, on the reverse strand, counting down.
TCGATTTTGTTTTTGGTGCGGCGGATGCCCGCCGTATCAATAAACCGGAAAGTGACACCGTTAATCACAACAGAATCTTCAATCACATCGCGCGTAGTGCCGTGTATGTCGGAAACGATTGCCTTTTCTTCGTTCAACAGCAGATTCAACAGAGTCGATTTTCCTACATTTGTTTCCCCTACCAGCGCAACAGGGATGCCGTTTTTCAGAACATTGCCCAAGTCGAACGAATCGGCCAGTTTTCCGATTTTCTGTCCGATTTCGACTGCCAGTATTTTCAGTTCGTTCCGATCGGCAAACTCCACATCTTCTTCGTTGAAATCCAGTTCCAGTTCTATCATCGAAACAAAATGAAGCAGTTTTTCGCGGAGCGTTATCAGTTCGTTTGAAAAATAGCCACGCATCTGGTTCAACGCCATCCGGTGCGACGAGGCCGAAATCGAAGCAATCAAATCGGCAACGGCTTCTGCTTGCGATAAATCCATTTTCCCATTCAAAAAAGCACGCTGCGAAAACTCACCGGGACGCGCTAACTCACAACCCTGTTCTATCAGCAACTTCAAAATTTCTTGCTGTATGTAAACAGAACCGTGACAGGATATTTCGACCGTATCTTCGCCTGTAAATGAACCGGGCGCTCTAAAAACAGTAATGAGAACTTCGTCCAACACTTCGTTTTTTTTCATTATAGTCCCGAAAACAACCGAATGACTTGATTGTGTCGGCAGATGTACGGACTTGCTTTTCGGTACAACTAATTTATCGACGGCAGCAATGGCATTCTCTCCCGAAATACGGATAACCGCAATTCCGCCAACTCCGGGAGGCGTTGATATGGCGGCAATGGTTGTGTTCTTGTTATACAGCATACGTTTTGATGTTTAAGACAGGGCAAAGTTAAAAAACACTTTCAATTTATTTTGTGTAATTCGTTCAAATAGACGAGATTTACTTTTTCTTTCGATATTTAACGGCGTCAAATACTCGTTGGGGCGTGTCTCTCGACGCCATAAGTAAAAAGCTGTTTATCTTCGTGTCGTGAAAATAAACAGCTATACCGATTTTGCCGTAAAGGGTGGTCAAATTCTGTCCAAAACCGTTTCTATCAATTTTTTAATCAGTGGCTGATAGTCGGTATTGGCAGCCTCGATGCGACGTTGTGCAATCACACAGCAGACAGTCATCGCTTTGTGTCCCATCAGCGCCGATAAGCCTGCGATGGCAGAACCTTCCATTTCGTAGTTCGTTATCCTATGGTTTTTATATCTAAAGGCTTCTATTTTATCATTGATATTCATATCGGCCAAGTCGATACGCAAAACACGCCCTTGCGGGCCATAAAAACCATTTGATGAAATGGTGACACCACGAAGCATATCGTCGCGCCCGATGCGTTCTATCAACTCTTTGTTGTTATCAATAACGTATGGAGAGGCTAACAGCGGATTCCAGTCTGTATGCTGTTTGAAAGCTTCCTCGAACGGTAGATCACACACATTTTTTCGACCGGCATAGAAACTCAGTACGCCGTCGAAACCAATCGATTTTTCGGAAACCAAATAACTTCCAAGCGAAATATCGGTCTGCATACCACCGCAGGTGCCGATGCGTACCATCGTCAATTGACGGAATCCGGACTTTTCGGTACGCTTTTCAAAGTCGATATTGGCCAAAGCGTCCAATTCGTTGACAACAATATCAATATTGTCCGTACCGATTCCCGTTGAAACGACACTGATACGCTTACCTTTATACATTCCTGTAATCGTATTGAACTCGCGGCTCGAAACCGAACATTCCTGCGTGTCGAAAAAGGAAGCAACTGTTTTTACACGTCCCGGGTCACCGACCAAAATAATGTTATCGGCCAACTGTTCGGGTTTCAGGTGAAGATGGAAAATACTTCCGTCACCGTTGATAATAAGTTGTGAAGATGGAAAATGTTTCATAACGTTTTTATTTTATGTCTTTTGTTCTTTTCATTCTTTGTCGTGACCGGCAAAGATAATTTTTTCTGTCTTCACCGCACACATATTCGACACGTTATTTGACAGTTATTTAATATTTATTTTGTCATCCGTTTTTGCAAAGGTCAATCAACCGCAACTTTCATAATATACTCACAAGGAAAAGGATTGCGAATTACACAATCTAAAATTCAGAGTCATCAAAGTTTGTAACTCTTGCTTATAGTCAGCGATATGATCGAAGAATTTCAAGATCGCCTTTCTGAA
>JAIRTG010000095.1 GCA_031255055.1 Prevotellaceae bacterium | reverse complement strand
TTTTCAGCCGTTTCGCGAATCACTTTTTCCTGTCCCAAAAACTCGTACAAAATACCTGTCAGCGGAACCATGATTTCGGGAACAGCTTTGATATTTCTTTCTTTCAGATTCAGGGCGGCTCCTAAAATCGCGCGTGTCTGCATTTCGGTAATTTCAGGATAGGTATTTCCCAAGCGTGCGCCGCGGTGTCCCAACATCGGGTTTTGTTCGTGAAGCGCATCCACACGCTGTTTCACTATTTTTACATCCACACCCATAGCGGTTGCCAGTTCTTGCTGTCCTTTTTCATCGTGGGGAACAAATTCGTGCAACGGTGGGTCGAGCAAGCGAACCGTTACAGGATAGCCTTCCATTGCTTCAAAGATTCCTTCAAAATCTTTTTGTTGGAAAGGCAGAATCTTTTCCAGCGCTTTTTTACGTCCTTCTTCGTTTTCGGCCAAAATCATTTCGCGCATCGCAATGATTTTATCGCCCTCGAAAAACATGTGTTCCGTGCGGCAGAGGCCAATGCCTACTGCACCGAATTTACGCGCCACAGACGCATCGTGCGGCGTATCGGCATTTGTGCGAACCGACATTTTGGAATATTTGTCGGACAATTGCATGATGTCGGCGAAATCGGCGTCCAATTCGGCCTCTTTCGTCGCCACCTGTCCTTCGTAAATGTCCCCCGTAGAGCCATTCAACGAAATATAATCACCTTCTTTATAGATTTTTCCGCCTGCTTCCATTTGTTTGGCGGCATAGTCGATTTTCAGTGCGCCGGCGCCTGAAACACAGCATTTACCCATACCGCGGGCAACAACGGCAGCGTGAGATGTCATTCCTCCGCGAGCTGTCAGGATGCCTTCTGCGGCAGCCATTCCCGCCAAATCTTCGGGAGAAGTCTCGATGCGCACCATGATTACTTTTTCGCCTTTTTTGTATCGCCATTCGGTGGCATCGTCGGCATTGAATACGATTTTGCCCGATGCAGCGCCCGGAGAAGCGGCCAGACCTTTGGCGATAACTTCCACGTTTTTCAAAGCCGCTTTGTCGAATACAGGGTGCAACAGTTCATCCAGTTTGTTAGGCTCCAGTCGCAGAAGCGCGGTTTTTTCATCAATCATACCTTGACGAAGCATGTCCATTGCGATTTTTACCATCGCTGCGCCGGTACGTTTACCGCTTCTGGTTTGCAGCATCCACAATTTACCTTCCTGTACGGTAAATTCCATGTCCTGCATATCCGTATAATGATTTTCCAGTTTGGTCTGGATAATATCGAGGTCTTGATAGATTTGCGGCATGGCCTCTTCCATCGAAGGATATTTGTTCAAGCGTTCTTCTTCCGCAACGCCGGCCAATGCAGCCCAGCGTTGCGAGCCTAATTTTGTGATTTGTTGTGGCGTGCGGATACCTGCCACCACGTCTTCACCCTGTGCATTAATCAGGTATTCACCGATAAACTGGTCTTCGCCGGTTGCCGCATCTCGCGAGAAGCAAACACCGGTAGCTGACGTTTCGCCCATGTTCCCGAACACCATTGCCTGAACGTTGACTGCCGTTCCCCATTCGGCGGGTATACCTTCCATTTTGCGGTAGAGGATGGCGCGGTCGTTCATCCACGAGTCGAATACCGAGCAAATAGCGCCCCAAAGTTGTTCGTAGGCTGATTCGGGGAAGTCTTTCCCTGTTTGTTTTTTCACTGCGGCCTTAAATTTCACAACCAGTTCTTTCAAGTCGTCGACAGACAGGTCTGTATCCTGCTCAACGCCTTTGGCTTTTTTCACCTGTTCGATAATTTCTTCAAAGGGGTCGATGTCGTTTTTATTTTCGGGTTTCATTCCCAGCACCACATCGCCGTACATTTGTACGAAACGGCGGTAGGAATCCCATGCGAAGCGGGCGTTACCTGTTTTGCGTGTCAATCCTTGAACGACGTTGTCGTTCAAACCCAGATTCAAAATCGTATCCATCATACCGGGCATCGAAGCGCGAGCGCCCGAACGTACCGAAACCAGCAGCGGATTTTCGACGTCGCCGAATGTTGAATTCATCAATTTCTCAACTTGGGCGATAGCCGATTTCACATCCGGCTCCAGCAGTTCGACAACGCTATCCTTGCCAAGTTCGTAATATTCGTTGCATGTATCGGTCGTGATTGTAAATCCGGGGGGAACCGGTACGCCGATTAGGTTCATCTCCGCCAAATTGGCGCCTTTACCACCCAGCAGATTCCTCATATCTGCCCTACCTTCGGCTTTTCCGTTGCCGAAAGTATAAACTCTTTTTACGTTTGTGTTCATTTTGGGATAAAAATTAGAATGTTATTGTGTCTGTAATTTGTGGCCCGCAAAGTTACACTATTTATACGAATATTGAAAAGGATACTGAATAATAAATAGATTAGTGATTAGCGGATTCGCCGTCGGCGATATGACCCTATCTGTCTCGTCGGCACGGACTGCAAGTTTGCGTTGGAGGAGAGGAGGGAAGCCGGTAATCAAATCGGCGATACTTCGGGAAGAGGCTATTCATAGTGTTTAGTGATTAGTGATTAAACATAGTGAACTAAACATTAAACACTAAACACTATTTTCCACCTCATTTCACCAACAAAACAACCTCAGTAGCAGAGCGGAACAATGGGTTAGAACCTCATTCCCTCATTGCTTAGGAAAGAGGCGCTTCCTCGGTAAGGGAAGAGACGCTTCCTCGGTAAGGGAAGAGACGCTTCCTCAGGTAAGGGAAGAGACGCTTCCTCGGTAAGGGAAGAGGCGCTTCCTCGGTAAGGGAAGAGGCGCTTCCTCGGTAAGGGAAGAGACGCTTCCTCGGTAAGGGAAGAGACGCTTCCTCGGTAAGGGAAGAGTAGCGACGATACTTCGGGAAGAATAATGGTGATGCTCGGGCGAGTGTTAGAGGCTGTATCAAAAGTCGTTTTTATCGTTTTACCTCTCCTATAGCTACTTGTGAAAGGGGGAAATGTGGCATTTGGGGGACTTTTGATACAGCCCCAACTTTATTTCAATTTATACTTTACCCCAAAGATGTCGGTTCCGGCGTCGGACTTTGTCTGAAAAACGCCTGCCACTGTGTTCTTTGCCGGCTGTAGCTCGTCCGAACTCAGGTCGTAGAACTGAGTCCCGCCTTCTCCTGCGTTCGGACAGATCGGATAGCGCTCCTCTAAATATTCGATGGCCGAATTTGCAAGCGTTTCGCCTTTCAGGAGTACTTGCATCGAATTGACTTTCCCGTTATTGTCGAAATAGTAAACGTAATGGGTGATGTCGGTTTTCGGATCGTCGGGCAGTGTTGATTTGTAGATCAGGGGATTCGCATCGGCCTCGGTTTCAAGTTCGTAATACTGGGGCGCATTTTGCCTGATTTCCGTGTGGTTTTTCCCATGCGGATACCGCACGTTGGCCAAAATGATTGAGCGTTCTTTTACCGTTACATGACAGGTTGCCTGCATACTGCCGTCTTTTGCCTGAAGTGTGATCTTGACCGGTTCGCGTGTAATCCGCTTGGCCTCCAGCGCTCCTTTCAGTCCGATAGGCAACGTTCTGACCGAAACGACATCGGCGTCGCTCGACGTCCAGTCGAATGGCTTTTTCTCGGCTGATCCCTTGAATGTTGGTGTGATAATGACGTCTTGCTGACCAAACACCATCGTGATGCTTGTGTTGTCGAACTCTACGGAGCCGGTTGGGAGTTGGGGTTGCGGATCGTTTCCGCCACATGAGGTGAAAATAATTCCAATTAAAAAAATAGATAATGACAACTTTTTCATAATAATACTTAATTTAATTTATACGGTGATTTGATGTTTTTACGCTTTCGCATAACCGTTATAGAACAAGCAAATACTCGAATTTGTTTAGTGCGGAAAAACCGACGTTTCCTATTCATCGAAGAACAATAAGCGTTTTTCAGGAAAGGTTTTTCCCTGTCGAATGTTTGTATTGCTGTTCCGTAACGAAATTTCGTTTTGGCAACGCATCTTAAAATACTTACCCCGATTTGCCGTTTTATTATAAATTCTTTATTACTTTTGCCCATTCAAATTTTAATCATGGAATTTACCGCTCAACAGATTGCTGATTTTTTACAGGGAGACCTTTATGGAGACGCTTCGGTGAAAGTGTCGGATTTTTCCAAAATAGAAGAAGGAAAAAAGGGTACGCTCAGTTTCCTGTCCAATCCAAAGTATAACCATTATATATACGAAAGTGAGGCAAGTTTAATACTCGTAAACAGAGATTTTGAACCGGACTCCGACGTGAAGGCAACCTTGATAAAAGTTGATAATGCCTACGAAGCGCTTGCAAAACTGCTGACATTTGTCGAACGGCTGCAGGACAGGCGAACAGGCGTCTCGGAATTGGCTTCGATTGCCCCAAGTGCAAAAATCGGCGAAAATGTCTACATCGCTCCCTTTGTTGTTGTTGACGAAAATACGGAAATCGGGAATAACGTCGTTATTTCATCCCACTGTTCGATTGGCGAAGGCGTCAAGATAGGCAGCGGGGTGCGCCTGCACACGGGAGTGAAAATTTGCAGTAAATGTGTCATCGGGGACGATTGTACCTTTCATGCAGGCGTGGTTATCGGCTCCGACGGTTTCGGATTCGCCCCGACAGGAGACGGCTCTTACCGGAAAATTCCGCAAACAGGCAATGTCATCATCGAATCGAATGTGGAAATAGGCGCCAATTCGACCGTTGACCGCGCCACGCTGGGAAGTACGATTATCCGCAAAGGAGTGAAAATAGACAATCTGGTGCAGATAGCTCACAATGTCGAAATAGGCGAAAATACCGTTATCGCGTCGCAATCGGGCGTTGCCGGCTCCACAAAAGTGGGGAAAAACTGCGTTTTTGCAGGGCAAGTCGGCATTGCGGGGCACCTTCATATTGCCGACGGAAGCATCTTCGGTGCAAAAACAGGCGTTCCAAATTCAATTAAACAACCAAATATGGCCTACCAGGGTTACCCGGCGATTCCTGTGGCAATATTCCGCCGCTCGTCGGTGGTCTACAAAAACCTGCCGGAACTTCAAAAAATCATTTACGATTTACAACGAAAAATAAACGAACTGGAAGAAAAGGTAAATCGTGACGCTTAACTGACCTCTATGTTACATCAAAGAACAATCAAAAACCCATTCAAACTGACAGGGAAAGGGTTGCACACGGGGCTTGATATTGAACTTTGCTTTGTTCCTGCGCCCGAAAATCACGGAATCATTATCAAACGGGTCGATTTACCCGGACAGCCTGAAATGCAGGCCGTAGCCGAGTTTGTTACGCAAACCACACGCGGGACGGTGCTGAAAAAAGAAGGCGACGTGCAAGTCAGCACGATAGAACACGCGATGTCGGCACTCTACGCTTTCGGTATCGATAACTGCCTGCTCGAAGTGAACGCTCCCGAATTTCCCATTTTGGACGGTAGTGCAAAGTATTTTGTAGAAGAAATTGAAAAAGCGGGTATTGAAGAGCAAAACGAAGAAAAAGACGTTTTTGTTATCCGTAAAAAAATGGAATTTGCATTGCCCGAAACAGGCGCGAAAATAACCATTTTGCCCGACGATACATTCAGTATAGACGTGCATATCGGCTACAACTCCCGCATTTTGAATAATCAGTTTGCCATCCTGGACGATTTGAGCGATTTCGCAAAAAACATAGCGCATTGCCGCACCTTTGTTTTTGTCCGCGAGATAGAGCCTTTGCTCAAAATGAATCTGATTAAAGGCGGAGATTGGGAGAATGCCGTTGTCATCTACGACGAACTCATGTCGCAAGAAAATCTGGACCACTTGGCCGATTTGATGCATCAACCTCATCGTTCGGCAGAAACGTTGGGCTATTTGAATAAAAAGCTGTTTTTCGACAATGAGCCGGCACGCCACAAACTGCTTGATGTGATCGGCGATTTGTCGCTGTGCGGAAAGCAAATTCAGGGGAAAGTCATCGCGCACTGCCCCGGACATGAGGTAAATACCGGCATGGCAAAACTGCTCAGAAAAGAAATCCGGAAAAACACCATACAGCCGCCCGTTTATGATGAAAACAAAAGGCCGGTGATGGATATAAACGCCATCAGAAATCATTTGCCGCACCGCTGGCCGTTCCTGCTTGTGGATAAAATCATCGAAAAACGCAGAAAAAGCATTGTTGGCATAAAAAATGTTACTGCCAACGAATCGTTTTTTGTCGGGCATTTTCCCGAAGAGCCGGTTATGCCGGGCGTCTTACTGATCGAAGCGATGGCGCAGACAGGCGGATTGCTCGTCTTGAGCCAAATTGAAGATGCAAAATCATATTCCACCTATTTCCTGAAAATAGATAATGTGAAATTCAGGCACAAAGTAGTTCCCGGCGATACCTTGATTTTCCATTTGGAAATGCTCGACGAAATCCGGCGCGGCTGCGCACCGATGAAAGGACATGTTTTTGTAGGACAGCAACTGGTTGCCGAAGCCGAGTTTTTAGCCCAGATTGTTAAAAATAAATAGAAAGTCCTCTCGTAAATACCGATTAATAATGAAAAGAAAAAAAATGTTATAAATTTGCACCGACTAAAAAAAACAAAATGAAACAACCCTTAGCATATATCCACCCTGATGCTAAAATAGCGCCGACAGTTGTAATAGAACCCTATTGTACAATAGACAAAAATGTTGTGATAGGAGACGGGACGCGCATAGGCCCGAACGTTACAATCATGGAAGGCGTACGAATCGGGAAAAACTGTAATATTTTTCCCGGAGCCGTAATTGGAGCAATCCCCCAAGATCTCAAGTTTAAAGGCGAAGATACACTGGCGATAATAGGCGACAACACCACCATTCGCGAATGTGTAACAATCAATCGCGGAACAGCGGCCAAAAGAAAAACCGTAGTTGGAAACAACTGCCTGCTGATGGCATATTGCCACGTGGCGCACGATTGCGTCATCGGCGACAACGTTATCATGTCGAACTCCTCACAACTGGCCGGCGAAGTGGTAATCAGCGATTGGGCGATATTGAGCGGCGCCGTTTTGGTTCACCAGTTCACGCATATCGGCGCTCACGTGATGATTCAGGGCGGAACACGCATCAATAAAGATGTGCCTCCTTATGTGAAAGCAGGAAGAGACCCCATTTCATACGCCGGTATCAACTCCATCGGATTGCGCCGTCGCGGATACACAAACGAACAAATCAGAGACATTCAAGATACTTACCGCTACTTATATCTGTCGGGATTGAACACCACACATGCTATCGAACGCATTGAGGCCGAACTGCCCGCAACAAAAGAACGCGACGAAATTCTACTTTTTGTACGCAATTCGCCACGCGGAATCATCAAAGGGTATTTTGAATAACAGCTAATCCCACCCGGAAAGACCCTGTGAGGCGCTATAACCGACCGGTAAACAGTAAAAATAAGAAAGGGCTACATCTTTCCTTTTCTTATTTTCATTTGAAAGACAAACAAAAAGGATTCGTTGGCTCGATCCAACTTCCCACATAAAACGATAATAACAAACTAAAATCCTCCTTTCTTTGGCGACCCTCTCTTTCGAGAGCCACCGGAGCAAGGCGCAGGCTTGTAGAACGAACTCTTATGAACTTCATCGAAGCAATTGTAGAACAAGACTTAAAAAACGGCAGAAACGACGGAAAAATACAGACACGCTTTCCGCCCGAACCGAACGGCTATCTCCACATCGGACACGCGAAAGCCATTTGCATCGACTTCGGCATTGCCGAACAATACGGCGGTATTTGTAACCTTCGGTTCGACGACACCAATCCGGTAAAAGAAGATGTAGAATATGTCGATTCCATTATGGAAGACATTCGATGGCTTGGCTATCAATGGGAAAATGTATATTACGCTTCCGACTATTTCCGGCAACTCTTTGACTTGGCGATCACCTTTATCGAACAGGGAAAAGCATACGTCGACGAACAATCGGCGGAAGAAATTGCAAAGCAAAAAGGAACGCCCACAGCAGCAGGTGTTGAAAGTCCGTTCCGCAATCGTCCGGCTGAAGAGAGTATTGATTTATTCCAAAAAATGAATCGCGGAGAAATTGAAGAAGGCAAAATGGTGTTGCGTGCAAAAATCGACATGACGTCGTCGAACATGCACTTCCGAGACCCGATTATGTACCGTATCATCACCTCGCATCCGCATCACCGCACAGGATATACCTGGAAAGTGTATCCGATGTACGATTTTGCTCACGGACAGTCCGATTATTTCGAGGGCGTAACCCATTCGCTTTGTACGCTGGAGTTTGTCCCTCATCGTCCGCTCTACGACTGGTTCATCGACCAGTTTGCCGAAGGCGGCTATCGCCCGAACCAGTACGAGTTCAACAAACTGCAATTCACCTACACCCTTTTGAGTAAACGCAATTTGCGTGCAATGGTGGAAGAAGGCATTGTGGCCGGTTGGGACGACCCCCGTATGCCGACCATTAGCGGATTACGAAGACGGGGATATACGCCCGAATCCATCCGCATCCTGATGGACAAAATCGGCTATACCAAATACGACGGCGTGAACGACATCGGCTTGTTTGAATATGCCGTCAGGGAAGATTTGAATAAAAAAGCGACACGTGTCAGCGCGGTACTCCATCCTGTGAAACTCATCGTCACCAACTATCCCGAAGACAAAGTAGAAATGATGATGACAGCCAACAATCCCGAAGACGAAAACGCGGGAACACGCCAAATCGCCTTTACCCGTGAACTGTATATCGAGCGGGAAGATGTGATGGAAGATGCCCCTCCCAAATTTTTCCGGATGACCCCCGGTAAAGAAGTCCGTTTGAAAAGTGCCTATATCGTGATGTGTACAGGTGTGAAAAAAGGCGCCGACGGCGCTATCGAAGAAGTCTATTGCGAATATGACCCGCAAACGAAAAGCGGTATGACCGAAGCAAACCGGAAAGTGAAGGGGACATTACATTGGGTGTCGGCAACCAATTGCCTTTCTGCGGAAGTACGCTTGTACGACCGCCTGTTCAGTGTGGAAAACCCATCGGGCGACGGACGCGATTTTCGCCAATTGATAAATCCCGATTCTTTGATAACGGTGAACGATGCAAAAGTTGAATTGTCGTTAGCAAACGCCAAAGCGCTTGAGCGGTTTCAGTTTCAGCGCATCGGCTATTTCAACGTAGACATTGATTCAACACCCGAAAAGCCGGTCTTCAACCGAACGGTGTCGTTAAAAGACAGTTGGGCAAAAGAGCAGGGTAAACAATAATCGGTGAAAACAATTCCATCCGCAGGTTTTTTTAAACACTGCGGATGATTTTTTAAGAAACATGTTGCCCCATAAATACAAGCCGCTTGTTTGCTCCCGAATGAACGAATATTTTAAAATCGAATTACAAAACAAAAAATAATCGCCTGAAAATTTGGTCTGTCCCTTTTTGTTTTTGTTATTTTGCAGGCAATTTTGCAGCTTGACTTTCTGCCTGTAAACTAATTTTAGAACAAAAACATCCAACTTTCGGACGAAACAAACGTTATTCTCTCGTCATAATAAAAAGATAAAATAGCACCCATGGCAAAAAACCTCGTAATAGTAGAGTCGCCCGCGAAAGCTAAAACGATTGAAAAATTTTTAGGAAAAGACTTCCGAATCATGTCCAGCTTCGGGCACATCCGCGATTTATCCGATGAAAAAGGAATGGGAATCGATTTTGAACAGCACTATAAGCCACTCTACACAGTACCTCCCGAAAAAAAGAAAGTTGTATCCGAATTGCGAAAAGCCTCGAAACAAGCAGAGATCATCTGGCTGGCTTCCGATGAAGACCGCGAGGGAGAAGCCATCGCATGGCATCTGTTCGACGAATTGAGACTCAATAAAAACAGCATCCACCGAATTGTTTTTCACGAAATAACAAAAGACGCGATACTTCATGCCGTTGCAAATCCGCGCAACATCGATCTCAATCTGGTCGACGCACAACAGGCACGACGTGTGCTGGACAGGATTGTAGGATTTGAACTCTCGCCCATTTTGTGGCGGAAAATAAGACCGGGACTCTCGGCAGGGCGCGTACAATCAATCGCCGTACGTCTGATAGTGGAGCGCGAACGCGAAATACAAGCGTTCAAGGCCGAAATAAACTATCGTGTTTCCGCCCTCTTCTCTTCGGTGGATGCAAAAGGAAATCCTGTTGAACTGAAAACCGAACTGTCACAGCGATTCGCCACAAAACAGGAAGCTTACGACTTTCTTGAGACATGCAAAGATGCGCAGTTCGAGGTGGCAGATATTGTAAAAAAGCCGGCGAAAAAAACGCCTGCTCCTCCCTTCACAACATCCACCCTGCAACAGGAAGCCGCTCGGAAATTAGGCTTTTCGGTATCCCAGACCATGCGTGTGGCGCAAAACCTGTACGAATCGGGACGGATCACCTATATGCGTACCGACTCGGTCAACCTGTCCGAGTTGGCGCTGAACACCTCAAAGGCTGAAATTAAAAGCATGGCCGGCGACAGATACGTCAAAACACGCCGTTTCAGCACAAAATCAAAAGGTGCACAGGAAGCCCACGAAGCCATCCGCCCAACATATATGACAAATCACTCCACCGACGGAGCGCTGCAAGAAAAAAGACTGTACGAATTGATATGGAAACGAACAATCGCTTCGCAAATGGCTGACGCCGAACTGGAAAAAACAACCATTCATATCAACATCTCAAATTCGCCCTACCAATTTATCGCTTCCGGAGAAGTGATTATTTTCGACGGCTTCCTGAAAGTCTATCTGGAATCGACCGACGAAGAACCGGAAGACGAAAATTCGACAACGCTCCCGATGATGAAAAAAGGAGAAAGCATGGACGCCAAAGAAATCCTTGCACAACAACGCTTTTCACAACGTCCGCCGCGATACACCGAAGCAAGCCTTGTCCGGAAGCTGGAAGAACTTGGCATCGGACGACCGTCGACCTATGCCCCCACCATTTCGACCATCCAAAACAGGAAATACGTGGAAAAAGGCGACCGACCGGCCGAAAAAAGAGCATATAACCTGCTGCAATTACAGGACGGAACAATTACCGATCAGGAAAAAACAGAAAATACAGGCGCCGAAAAAGCGAAATTATTCCCCACGGATATCGGATTTGTTGTAAACGACTTTCTGACGGGAAATTTTCCCGCCGTGCTGGATTACAATTTTACCGCACAGGTCGAAAAAGAATTTGACCACATCGCCGACGGCGACATGACCTGGAATACGGCGATAGACAACTTCTACAAACAATTTCACCCCATTGTGGAAGACACCCTGAAAAATGCCGAGCGGAAAATAGGAGAACGGGTGTTGGGAGTCGACCCGAAATCGGGCCGGAAACTTTCCGTAAAAATAGGGCGTTACGGCCCTATCGCCCAGATAGGCGAACGGGATGAAGCCCAAAAACCACAATATTCGTCGCTGCGCCACAACCAGTCCATCGAAAGCATTACACTCGAAGAAGCGTTAGAATTATTCAAGCTGCCCCGTGAGCTGGGCGACTACGAAACAGCGCCGGTCACAGTCGCAGTCGGACGTTTCGGCCCCTATCTCCGCCACAATGCACTATTCTACTCCATCCCAAAAGAGGAAGACCCTTTAGGCGTATCGCTCAACCGCGCCATCGAAATCATCGAAAAAAAACGCGAAGAAGAACGAAATAGAATCATCAACATTTTTGGAGACATCCGGATCCTAAACGGACGCTACGGCCCATACATCTCTTTTAAGAAAAAAAACTATAAGATACCCAAAACCCTCGACCCAAGAGACATCACAGAAGAAATAGCAAAAGACCTGATTCGGACGCAAGACAATGCACCCGACAAGAAAAAGACAGCTCCTAAAAAAACGGCAGCCACAAAAGAAACAGCACAAGAACCGACTCAGACGCAAGACAGTGCGCCCAACAAGAAAAAGACAACTCCCAAAAAGACAGCTCCAAAAAAGGCAACGGTCAAAAAAGCGAAAAAAGAATAACTTCACCCCGATAAGTCACATCTTCAAGTCAACAAATAAAAAATTCAAACACATGAAAAAGCAGATCATCCAATCGTTTATACCGGCATTAAGCCTCTTTTTCGGAACAATAGCAGCGCAGTCTACCGCCATAATGTATTCGCTGCCCGCCACCGAACTATGTGTCGAAGTAACATACGAAAAAACAACCGAGACGCCGGGAGAATTTTATCGCTATTCGGAGCGTTACCTGGCCACATCGGACGTGATTACGTCCGAAAAAACATCCTACCGGCTAAAAGGCATAACAGTAAACACGCGACCGGTGGCCGATGCAAAACGGACCTACCCCGTCATACCCTCCGGCAAATCGAAACTCACAAACATAACCGTCAATTCACAGGGAATCCTTTGCGGAATGAACGTGCCGGCCACAGAATTTGTCGCCTCCACACCAGAAACAAAATTGCCCGAAACAACAGATACCAACATACACCTGTTGCCCCTAAACGAAGAATATGTGATGGCAGGCTCTTCGGCAAAAATGGCCGAAGGCATCGCCAAACAGATTTACTTCATCCGCGAGAGCCGTTTCAACCTCATCACAGGCGACGTCGACCACCTCCCCGCCGACGGCAACTCGCTCAACACCATGCTGCAGGAAATGAACAAAACCGAAAAAGAACTGACCGCGCTTTTCATCGGAAAAAGAACCGTCGAAACCGCAACACAGACCGTCTACTTCACTCCGTCGGAGCCTGTGACCGACATCTTATTCCGGTTTTCGTCCATCAGCGGCGTCGTAGCGTCCGACGATCTGAGCGGAACGCCCTACCACATCAACATCGTTCCCCGGCCGACAACACTTCCTCCTCCCCCAAAGCGATCATCCGAGCCGGAAACATTGCTGACAGTCGTTCCCGCCCTCACACAAATCTCGATCACCGAGGGAAAAGAAATCCTGTATGCGACACAGCTACAAATTCCACAATTAGGAAGCGTCATTGCCGTGCCCGACGCCGCCATAAAAAGCGCCGAAGCAAAGATTACCGTCGACATTCAAACCGGACGACTGATCAGCATCCAATAGATACAGGACACGCGCTCCGGACAACGCACATGAATATCGCCGACGTCCACACGCACAACAAATATCCGCAACCGGAAAACGTCCGCACCGTGTTCAATCTAAGCATCGAACACGGTAGCGATATTCAGTCATTTTCCCCGCAACAATTTTTCTCCATCGGCATTCATCCCCGACGCCTCCTCGACGATTATACCCGCGAAAACCGCCTCCTGTTGAGAAAATATATAAAAGACCGGCAGTTCATATTCGTCGGAGAGTGCGGTCTCGACAAATACGCCAACGTCACATCCGCCAACCAGATCGCCGCATTTGAAGAACACATACAACTATCGGAAACAACACAAAAACCCTTACTAATCCATTGCGTCGGCAGGTTCAATAAACTTATTGAAATAAAAAAAGCGGTTCGCCCGACGCAAAAATGGATTGTACACGGATTCAGAAACAAGCCACAATTGGCCGGACAGCTCCTGAACGCCGGATGCGACCTGTCATTTGGCGAGTATTTCAATCAAGAAAGCCTGCGAATAACACCCTTACCGCAATTATTTTTAGAAACAGACGAAAGCAGCCTGCCCATCGCAGCCATATACGCAAAAGCGGCAGCGGTCAAAAATTGTAGCCTCGACGATTTATCGGCAGGCCTCAAACTGCTCAGTCGGTATAGTGGTTTCACCTAAGGCGCCTAAGGCGAGATAGCGACCCCCGTCAAGTAAGGGTATCGATCCACACTAAGGCGATGTATCGACACACACTAAGGCGGTGTATCGATCCACACTAAGGCGATGTATCGACACACACTAAGGCGATGTATCGACACACACTAAGGCGATGTATCGACACACACTAAGGCGATGTATCGACACAAAGGCTGTAAATTAAACAGTATCAGTACGAAATAAATTATTAATTTTGCCGACACGGTTTTTTATGGAAAAAGAATTTGATACCGAACCGTACTAATTATCAGGAATAATTAAACAAAACAGAACAAAGATGGAACAGAATTTAAAATCGGAAGGCAAGTGCTATTTTTGCGACAAGACCTTTTCCAGTACCGGTATCAATCGGCACCTCAAAACACATTTACAAAAGAAAGCAATTGAAAACACAAAAGGGCGCTTCACTTAATAAACAAAGATTATAAAGCAGGAGAAGGGTGGCGATTCCTTTTCAGTATGAAACAAAATGAGTATTTTACTTTTCCCAATGAGAATACAGGTTTTGATCCCCATGAAGTGGATTTGCTTAATCTAGGCTGTAAATTAAACTGTGTCAGTAAGAAATAAATTGTTAATTTTGCCAACACGGTTTTTATGGAAAAAGAATTTGATTTTGAATCGATTAAAAACAGGGTGCTTGAACAATTAAAATCATATTAAAAAGAAGTGGACAATACCTATATCCAACCGGGGGACAACGGCTCAACAGTTAGCTATCAAATTTGGACAGAGGTTCAAATTATTATAACATTGGTTCGAGTTTCGACAAAAAGAGTTGGAAAAAATTGTGATTGACAACTACTCATATAAAATATTAGATGATAAAGCATAAGATTATGCCCCAACCCCGCTCAAAACCGTACTAATTATCAGGAATAATTAAACAAAACAGAACAAAGATGGAACAGAATTTAAAATCGGAAGGCATGTGCTATTTTTGCGGCAAGACCTTTTCCAAGACCGGTATCAATCGGCACCTCAAAGCACATTTACAAAAGAAAACAATTGAAAACACAAAAGGACGCTCCCGTTCCTATCTCGTAAAAATCGAAACAAATCCGCGATGGGGAAGTGCGCCCTATTTCCTGTCGCTTTGGATCGACGGTAAAGCAACAATGGTAGACATCGACGACTTTCTCAGAGATATATGGTTAGAATGTTGCGATCATGGCAGCGCTTTTTGCGACCCTCAAGTCAGACGGCAGAGAAGACGTATGTGGATGTGGGATGACTATTTTGAAACCGCAGATAAACTGTTGGAAAAAGGAAAGATAAAGCAGTACGAAGAAATGATGGAAGAAACGAACGGTGACATTGCGATGTCCCGAAAAGTCAACAAAGTATTTCACAAAGACTTAAAGTTGGAATACGAATACGACTTCGGCCATTCCACCGAATTACTTTTGACGGTAATCGAAGAATACCCCATAAAAGCCGATCAGCAAATCGTCCTACTCTCGCGCAACGAACCCCTGGAATGGTTATGCGACGTATGCGGAAAAGAACTCGCTACTCAAATTTGTATTGTTCACGGATGGGGCGAAGACCGCATGTTTTGCGATGATTGTGGAAAAAAACATGCGGAAACATGCAGTGATTTTGGAGAATACGGCGCCTTACCGGTGGTTAATTCTCCCCGCATGGGCGTTTGCGTTTACGACGGCGGAATTATTGACGAGGAACGGGACAGAATATTTATCCCAAAATAACCGGTTATGATCAAGCGCACACTTTACTTTGGCCATCCGACTTATTTATCTCTTCGGAAAGAACAGTTGGTCATTCAGTTGCCGGAAGTCGTAAAAAATGAAACGCTGTCCGAGACCTTCAAAAACGACACCATGAGAACCATTCCCATAGAAGATATCGGCGTAGTGATATTGGATAACAGGCAAATAACCATCACGCACGGAGTCATTGAAAAACTATTGGCTAACAACGTCGCGCTCATTACCTGCGACAGTAGCCGGATGCCTGTAGGTTTGATGCTACCCCTGTCCGGCAACACGACCCAGACAGAGCGTTTTAGACATCAACTGGACGCATCGCTTCCGTTAAAAAAACAGTTATGGCAGCAAACCGTTCAGGTGAAGATACAAAATCAGGCCCATTTGCTTCACTCTGCTACGGGCGAGGTGGTAAAAAACATGCAGGTATGGGCTTCGGATGTGAAAAGCGGAGACCCCGACAATTATGAAGCGCGTGCCGCCGTATACTACTGGGCGAATATTTTTCCGCAGATAGCAGGATTTTCGAGGAACAGAGAAGGCATTCCGCCCAACAACCT
>JAIRTG010000174.1 GCA_031255055.1 Prevotellaceae bacterium | reverse complement strand
GGCTGCGCCGAGAGTTATTCTTTTTTTTGCACTTGACAAAATATAGAGGGGGACTAATCACTAATCACTAATCACTAATCACTAATCACTAATCACTAATCACTAATCACTAATCACTAATCACTAATCACTAATCACTAATCACTAATCACTAATCACTCATCACTCATCACTAATCACTCATCACTCATCACTCATCACTCATCACTAATCACTAATCACTAATCACTAATCACTCATCACTATCTTCGGGGCGTTGCGGGGCAGCGCCCCCCAGAGGGGGGAGCGGAAGACGCCGTAGGCGGCTGAAGCGAGGGGGAGACTTCCCCCCCCCAAAAAAATTCTCTTTCTCTTCTTTGTGTTTTTCTTAACGTTTAGTGTTTTGGGATTGGACGACACTCCGTTCGGACAGGAAAAGTCCGTCGGACAACCTGTTCATAACCACAGATCGACGTCGGCGGCAAACCGATTTCACGGCTCTTTCCGACGGAAAAGTTGTACGAACCGCCATTTTGAAGGTGCTGTTGTTATTCGTACCTTTGCACGCCGGATGGCAAAATATCCGGACTAATTCACAACCCATACAACATATAGACAATCAATTATGGCACTCCAATGCGGCATCGTCGGATTACCTAATGTAGGTAAATCGACGTTATTCAACAGCTTGTCGAACGCAAAAGCACAGGCGGCAAATTTCCCTTTCTGTACCATCGAACCAAATGTCGGCGTGATTACCGTCCCCGACGAACGGCTGACTAAACTCGCAGAATTGGTGAATCCTCAAAAAATCGTCCCGACTACGGTGGAAATTGTGGACATCGCGGGACTGGTCAAGGGCGCAAGTAAAGGCGAAGGATTGGGCAATAAGTTTCTGGCCAATATCCGCGAAACCGACGCAATCCTGCACGTGCTGCGCTGTTTCGAAAATGAAAATATCACACATGTCGACGGAACGATTAACCCTGTACGAGATAAGGAAATTATTGATACCGAACTGCAACTGAAAGATTTGGAAACGGTCGAAAGCCGTATCGATAAAGTACGGAAACAGGCGCAGACCGGCGGCGATAAACAGGCAAAAACCGTTTACGACCTGTTGGTGAAGTATCGCGAAAGACTGATGCAGGGAAAATCCGCACGCACGTTGACCTTCGATAAGGAAGAAAAAAAACTGATCGGCGATCTGCATTTGCTCACAGATAAGCCGGTGTTGTATATCTGTAATGTTGACGAGGCTTCGGCCAAAAACGGTAACGCTTATGTCGAGGCCGTCCGAGAGGCGGTGAAAAACGAAAATGCCGATATACTGGTGATTGCGGCCGCGATAGAAGCCGATATCGCCGAACTGGAAACGTATGAAGAACGTCAACTGTTCCTCGCCGAAACAGGCTTGAGCGAATCGGGCGTTTCGCGCCTGATAAAATCGGCATACAAACTGCTGAATCTGCAAACCTTTCTGACCGCAGGCCCACAGGAAGTCCGCGCGTGGACATTCCGACAAGGTTGGAAAGCGCCTCAATGCGCAGGAGTTATCCATACCGACTTTGAAAAGGGTTTTATCCGCGCCGAAGTGATCAAATACGGCGATTATGTTGACTACGGCTCGGAAGCGGCGGTGAAAGAAGCCGGAAAAATGAACGTAGAGGGAAAAGAATATGTTGTACAAGACGGCGATATTATGCACTTCCGATTCAACGTCTGAACGGTGATAAAAACGGCGTCGTTCTCCGACCTCCGACCTGTCAAAAGACTGCAACCGTCGGGCTGTCGACGACCCTTAATGCTTTTTGACGTTTAATCGACAATTAGTTATTATTTGATAATTGAATACTCATAAAGGAAGGAACAGCATTTTTTCATTAAATTTGCACCCATTCATTTTTGCCACCTATTGTACACGCAAACTATCGTAATCTAATTTGAACAACTGATGAGTAACTGGGGATATTCCTTTTTCAGCAACATACCTGCTGTCTGCAAGAATCTGATTCTTATAAACGTTCTGCTTCTCGTGGCAACTTTTGTCCTTCAGCGAAGTCTCGATCTCAATCTGGTAACATACTTGGGGATGCACTATTGGCAGTCTGCCGAATTCAATCCCGCGCAACTGTTCTCCTACATGTTTATGCACGGCGGACTTTCTCACCTGTTTTTTAACATGTTCGCCCTGTATATGTTCGGCTGCCCGCTCGAACAAATTTGGGGACCTCGCAAATTCCTTTTTTTCTATCTGCTCACAGGCGTCGGCGCCGGCATCATCCAACAACTGGTTTGGATGCTCAGCTATCAACCGGTGGCGGCGGCTTTCAACGAAGCTATCAATACAGGCGCAATTGAATCGCTGCTGGCGCAGGAAGGCAAATTGAGAGAATACCTCCGTTTCGGCGACCTGGCGGCATACAACGTGTCCGACTTGTTGCTAATGAAAAAAATGTTTCTCGGCGTTCCCGTCACCGTTGGCGCTTCGGGCGCAGTTTTCGGCATTTTGCTGGCCTTCGGATGGCTTTTCCCCCATGCAAAGCTGATGCTGATATTTTTCCCCGTACCGATAAAAGCTCGGATATTTGTGGCGCTGTATGGCGTTGCCGAACTTTTCTTGGGCGTCACAAACTTTTCGGGCGACAGCGTCGCACACTTTGCACACCTGGGAGGAATGATTTTCGGGTTGATACTGCTACTCTATTGGCGCAAAAAGGGAAAACTGTATTACAATAATTAATTCCTCCGATTTGAACTTCACGATGAACGACTTCCTGCATACCATAAAAAACAGTTTTAAACAAGGTACAGCCGAAATACAGTTGATCTATATCAACCTTGCCGTCTTTCTGCTGGTCAAGCTGACCGAAATTGTACTGGTGCTGTTCAATATCTCTTTCGACTTCATCACGCCCTATCTTGCCGCTCCGGCCGATTTGACAAAACTGCTCTCGCGCCTCTGGACGGTGATTACCTATATGTTTTTCCACACGGGTATTTTTCATATCTTTTTCAACATGATCTGCCTGTACTGGTTCGGTAAACTCTTCTTGATCTCTTTCTCGGGAAAACAACTGAGCGCTCTCTATCTTTTCGGCGGCGTGTTGGGGGCGGTGACCTATATTCTGGCATACAATATTTTCCCCTATTTCAGCACACAAGTGTCGTCATCTCTGCTGATGGGCGCGTCGGGAGCGATTATGGCAATCGTCGTGGCGGCGGCTATGCAGTGTCCCAACATGAAACTGCAATTACTGTTTGTCGGCGGCATCAAATTGAAATATATCGCAGGCGCCGTTCTACTGGTCAGTATTTTCGGCATCACGTCGTCGAACGCAGGAGGAGAATTTGCACACCTCGGAGGCGCTTTGGCGGGATATGTATTCATCGTATCGCTGCGCAAAGGTACTGATCCGACAAAAGGACTCAACCGCTTTCTGGACGCGGTGGCCAATCTTTTCAAAAAAGGACGGAAAACTAAAAAACAGCAACCATTCCACGCTCAAAAAATGAGCGATGCCGAGTGGAATGTTCAAAAAGCAAAAAATAGGGAAGAAATCGACCGAATCCTCGACAAAATAAAAACTTCGGGCTACGAAAGCCTGACCGCCGGAGAAAAAAAACGATTGTTTGACCAAAGTAAAAAATAAACAATGTTCGGAAAAATCATACGGGTAATCATTTTTATCATTAACATCGTCGCCATCTTCTGCCTGTTGATGGTACTGTTGGGCAGCGTTATCAGTCCGGTCAAGTTCAAGTTCCTTGCCTATTTCTCGTTACCGTCTCCGATCATCATCCTGTCCAACGTCTTTTTTGTCATTTTCTGGAGCGTTCTAAAAAACAAACTCTTCCTGTTTTCATTCATTTTACTGATATTGTCATACCCGCGCGTTAAAAATGTGATACCTTTGCGCCTGAAAACCGTGAAAGAGAAAGCCGCCGATAATAAAAAAACATTCAGCATCCTGAGCTACAACACAATGATCAACGCCAAATTGGTGAAACATACAAAAGAAAAACCGAATCCTGTTGTGAACTACATCCTTGAACAACGCCCCGATATTTTCTGTATTCAGGAGTTTAAGGTAATGCACCAACAACTATTCTTGACATTGAGAGACGTGCTCAAAGCATTTGAAGAATACCCCCATCACTATATCAGCTACCCCGACGGATACGAAAGCGGAGAGATAGGATTTGGCGTAGCCACCTTTTCGAAATATCCGATAGTCAACGCTTTCAAGCTCGACTTTTCGGGGAATCCCAATTCCGCCCACTGTGTTGATATTAAGATCGACGAAGACACCATTCGACTCCTCAACAATCACTTGGAATCGAATCGGCTGACCCAAAAAGAAAAAGATATTCCCAAATTGCTGAAAGAAAATATCGACTCGGAAAGCATTTCGGAAGTGAAACATCTGTTTACCGACAAATTGGGTGTGGCATATAGAACAAGAGCGAAACAGGCCGATGTGGTTGCGGCAGTCATAAAAGATTCGCCCTACAAAGTGATTGCCGTAGGCGATTTGAACGATGTCCCTCTTTCATACGCCTACTCTACCGTAAAAGGACACTTATCGGATGCTTTTACTGAAACAGGAAGAGGATTCGGTTACACCTATCACGACAGCGTGATCAAATTCAGAATCGACTACATCTTCCACGATGATCATTTCACGGTGAACGAATTTAAAATTGATAAAGTGTATCATTCCGACCACTACCCTGTTTTATGCAAACTGACTATTAAATAACCAAATAGATATATAACACAACTTTTAAATCTTATTAGTATGAATATTCCCACAAATTTAAAGTACACAAAAGAACATGAATGGACGCGCATAGAAGGCGACATTGCTTATGTAGGTATCACCGACTACGCTCAAAGCGAGCTTGGAGAGATTGTTTTCGTAGAGGTGGAAACCGTTGGTGAATTGTTGAACGAAGGCGATACATTCGGAACGGTCGAAGCCGTAAAAACGGTGTCCGACCTGTTCGTTCCGCTCGATTGCGAAGTGTTGGAGTTCAATGATAAATTGGAAGATAAACCCGAATTAATCAACGATGATCCATACGGAGACGGATGGATGATTAAAATAGCGATTAAAAATCAGGGACAAATCGACAATTTACTTTCACCCGAAGATTACTCCGCTATCGTCGGAGAATAAAAAATCAACAGTCATCGGATCTTCAACCGTCCGGTGACTGTTTTTTTTTATCATATACCGAAATCAATCATCATGCAAGCAAAAGTAAGTATCATAATGGGCAGCGTTTCCGACTGGTCTGTGATGGAGAAAGCCGCCGATTTGTTGAACCAATTTGGCGTTCCGTTTGAACTCAATGCGCTCTCGGCACACCGGACTCCCAACGAAGTGGAAACGTTTGCAAACAATGCAAAAAAAAGAGGTATCGAAGTAATCGTAGCGGCGGCTGGTATGGCGGCACATCTGCCGGGCGTCGTCGCCTCGATGACAACGTTGCCTGTTATCGGCGTACCGATAAGCGCAAGCCTCGAAGGAATGGATGCCTTATTGGCAATCGTACAGATGCCTGCCGGTATACCGGTTGCAACAGTCGGTATCAACGCATCGCTCAATGCGGCGATATTGGCGGTACAGATACTGGCCAACTCGGATGAAAAACTGCAACAAAAACTGACAGACTATAAAGAAAATCTCAAGAAAAAAATAGTGGACGCCAACAACAAACTTTCGGAAATCAACTATCCGTTCAAAACGAATTAGCCGATTCTCAGCCGCGAGTTCCTTTTTGGCATCTTCACAATCTCTCGAACAGGTATTGCTTAAACAGGTATTCATTCTCAAACCGTAAAATAAAAGATTATGCAAACGATTGAAAAATTTGATTTCTCGGGCAAAAAAGCCTTCGTCCGTGTTGACTTCAATGTTCCTCTGGACGAAAATTTTAGAATAACCGACGACACTCGTATTCGTGCAGCGCTTCCTACGCTTAAAAAGATATTGTCGGACGGCGGAAGTCCTATCATTGCGTCGCATTTGGGTCGTCCGAAAAAGAATCCGGATGCCAAGTTCTCACTGAAACATATTCTTTCGCACGTTTCGGAACTGCTTGGTGTCGATGTGAAATTTGCGCCCGATTGCGCTAACGAAGATGCGGCTACAATGGCTGCCGGTCTCAAATCGGGCGAAGCGTTGCTGTTGGAAAACCTTCGCTTCTATGCCGAAGAAGAAGGTAAACCGCGCGACTTGGCCGACGATGCTTCCGACGACGAAAAAACGACGGCCAAAAAAGCGGTAAAAGAGCGTCAGAAAGAGTTTGTAAAAAAATTGGCATCGTATGCCGATTGCTATGTCAACGATGCCTTCGGAACGGCACACCGTGCTCACGCTTCCACCGCCCTGATTGCCGACTGTTTCGATGCCGATAACAAAATGTTCGGTTACCTGATGGAAAAGGAAGTGGACGCCGTACAAAAAGTGATGTCCGACATCAACCGTCCGTTTACCGCTATCATGGGAGGCTCTAAAGTGTCTTCAAAGATCGAAATTATCGAAAATCTGCTCACAAAAGTAGATAATTTGATCATCGCAGGCGGTATGACCTACACGTTCATCAAGGCTTTGGGGGGTAAAACAGGAAATTCGATCTGCGAAGATGATAAATTGGACTTGGCGCTCGAACTGCTGGATAAGGCGAAGAAAAACGGCGTACATATTGTGCTGGCCGTCGACGTGAAAATGGCCGACAGTTTCAGTAACGATGCGAAAACCGGTTTTGTGAAAGTCGACGAAATCCCCGACGGATGGGAAGGGTTGGACATCGGCCCGGAAACGGAAAAGGTCTTTGCGGAAGTGATCAAACTGTCGAAAACAATCCTTTGGAATGGCCCCGCTGGTGTATTCGAGTTTGAAAACTTTACGCACGGAACTCGTTCTGTCGGCGAAGCGGTGGTGGATGCTACCAAAGATGGCGCTTTTTCGCTGGTTGGCGGAGGCGACTCTGTGGCGGCGGTAAATAAGTTCGGTATTGCCGACAAGGTATCATACGTTTCGACGGGCGGCGGAGCATTGCTCGAAGCCATCGAAGGACGTTCATTGCCCGGAATCGCCGCTATACGCGGATATTAAAGTGTTTAGTGATTTGTGTTTAGTGTTTAGTGATTTGTGTTTAGTGTTTAACGATTAGTGTTTAACGATTAATGTTTAGTGCAGATTCGCTATGATTAATCACTAAACACGATTAAGGTTGAATCACTAATCGTTAAACACTAATCACTAAACACTTTCATATAACTACCCTGTAACTATCTGCTATGAATAGTATTTGCAAGGCTGCGCCGAAAGTTATTCCTTTTTTGCACTTGACAAAATATAGAGGGGGACTAGTCACTAATAAGGTGTACATTTCGCCGCAGGCGAATAACCTAATTTACACCTGATTTTATTAACAAAACAACCTCAGTAGCCCGAATAACAACAGATATAAACCTTATTACCTCATTGTTTGGCGCACCCTGAGGCTGACTAAAAAGCCTCAAAAAGCAAATTTCACCCCACTCACAGAGCTTGTAGACAAGATATTTTGGGAAATACCGACTTTTCAGTCAGCTCCAGGGCGCGTTTCGAGGCATGCCCCGAGGCTCTTGTTGCATGCCTCGAGGCTCTCAATGCATGCCTCAAGGCTCTTGTTGCATGCCCCGAGGCCTCAATGCATGCCTCGAGGCTCTCAATGCATGCCTCAAGGCTCTTGTTGCATGCCCCGAGGCTCTCGTTGCACGCCCCCGAGCGTCTCTCGGAGCATGCTCAGCGTCTCTTCGGATCACGATCCGCGTCGCTCGGATCACGATCCGCGTCTCTCGGATCACGATCCGCGTCTCTCGGATCACGATCCGCGCTTCTCGGATCACGATCCGCGCTTCTCGGATCACGTCCGCGCTTCTCGGATCACGATCCGCGCTTCTCGGATCACGATCCGCGTCTCTCGGATCACGATCCGAGAACCTCGGACAGGGATCCGAATTTAATTAGTGATGAGTCCCCCTCTCTATTTTGTCAAGTGCAAAAAAAAGAATAACTCTCGGCGCAGCCATGCAAATACTGTTCATAGCAGATAGTTACAGGGTAGTTATATGAAAGTGTTTAGTGATGAGTCCCCCTCTCTATTTTGTCAAGTGCAAAAAAGGAATCACTTTCGGCGCAGCCATGCAACTACTGTTCATAGCAGATAGTTACAGGGTAGTTATATGAAAGTGATTAACGATTAATTGTTAAACATGGCGAACTTGCTAATCACTAATCACTAAACACTAATCACTATAAACGCTGTCTTACGGGGCGTTGCGGGGCAGAGCCCCGCAGAGGGGGTAGCGGAAGACCGCCAAAGGCGGGCTGTAGCGAGGGGGAGACTTCCCCCCCCCTAATTCTCTTTCTCTTTCTCTTTCTTCAAGGAAGACGCCAACGGCGGGTTGTAGCGAGGGGGTGACTCCCCCCCCCCCTAATATTCTTTCTCTTTCTCTTTCGGGAAGGAAGATGCCTGTTTTTTGTACGGACGCCGACTACGGTCAATACTTTCTCCTTTTGATGATAATCCAGATGATGACGGGGGCGCCGATCAACGAACTGACGACGTTTATCGGGAGCGCCTGTACGGGTATCAGGGTGATGATATCGCATATCAGCAGCAGACTTGAACCTAACAGCAAACATGCGGGTAATAGAATGTGGTGGGACGATGACCTGAATAAACCCCGCGAGAGGTGGGGGACGGCTACGCCTACGAAGGCTATCGGACCGGTGAAGGCGGTGATGCTTCCGGCTAGTAAGCCGGTCGACAGGATGATTAAAAACCGTGTCCGGTTGATGGAGATGCCCAGTCCTCGGGCGTAGTTTTCGCCCAATAGCAGTCCGTCGAGGTCTTTTTGGAGGTAAAAAGCAAGCAGCAGTCCGGTGAACGTGACGGGGAAAAGTACTTGCATGTAGTCCCACGTGACGGCGCTCAGACTGCCGAATGTCCAGATGATGTATAATTTTAGTGTGTCGGGATTGGCGTGGCTTTGCAATACGCTGATAAGCGAACTGCTTATTGTTCCAAACATGATGCCTACGATGAGTAGCGAAACGGTGTCTTTCACTTTGAATGATGCGCCAATGACCAGTAACAATATGAGGAGCGCTCCGAATACCGCCGAAAAAATGAATGCCCAACCGCTATCGATGAAAAAAATAGGAATGAACGACCCCGACATCGTGATGAGGGCGACGCCTAAACCGGCTCCCGAACTGATGCCGAGGATGTAGGGGTCGGCAAGCGGATTGCGAAAAAAAGTCTGCATCAGTAGCCCCGCCACCGAAAGGGCGGAACCGGTCAGTATGGCGGTGAGCGATTTCGGCAGGCGGTAGTTGAGGAGTATTTCGGTGTGGGTGGCGTTGCTTCCGCTGCCGGAAAAGACCGAAAAAATGTCGCGCAAGGAAATGGAGATGTTCCCGAAAATAAGGTCTGCTACGAATAAAAGCAGACAGAGAACGGATAGCGCCGTAAATGATATGAAATTCTTGTTTTTCAACCGTCAATAAGTAAATGTGTGTTGTCGGGGGATCTACGGTGCAAAGGTAGCAATTGCCGGAGAGAGAGTTGTGAAATGGCCTGTCGTATTTTAACTTTTTAAGCTAAAATATCTCCTTGCCGCTGTCGTTAGCTATCTGTTGATATACATTGTGTATCTGCTTCCGGAATGTTAAACATGTTTCTCATACACCATTTATTAAAATTATCTTATGACATCAAATCCGAAATTAGTGTTTTTTGTTTTGTTGGGTATTCCCGCCTTATTGTTCGCCCTGTTGTCGGCCGATTTCAATACGAGGCTGGTAAATACGCAGGAAATTGATTTGGAAGGTATCACGCAACTGGAAATTTCGTACGTTTCCGGCGATGTGACTGTTTACAAAAGCGAATCGAACCAACTGGTTTTGAAGGAGTATATGCGCAAGAATAACAGCGATTTGTATGCGGTGGTAAGTAAGTCGGGGAATAGCGTAAGTATCGAAAACGGGGAAAGGCCGAAACTCCGTTTTGGTAGCTACAATGTGCGGGTGGAAGTGTTTCTGCCTGCATCGTTCCACGAAAATCTGACTGTGTCGACCGGCAGCGGGAACATCGTTTCCAATGCCGATCTGAATTTGAAAAACTGTCGATTGACATCCGTCGGCGGAAGTGTTACGGCAAAGAGGATCGATGGAAATACTTTCGCGGAGTCGATCAGCGGAAGTATCCGTATCGGGGAATTGAAAGGGGATAAGTTCAGTCTGGAAACCCGTAGCGGGTCGATCGCGCTGGGCGATGTCGACGGGAAAATGTTGGATGTCGAAACCGTCGCCGGCAAGATTGAAATCCACAAACTGAAGTGCCCGTCTGTCGATGTGACATCGATCAGCGGAAGTATCCGTATCGGGGAATTGAATGGGGATAAATTCAGTCTGGAAACCCGTAGCGGATCGGTCGCGCTGAATGATGTCGACGGAAAAATGTTGGATGTCGAAACCGTCGCCGGCAAGATTGAAATCGGCAAACTGAAGTGCCCGTCTGTCGATGCGACATCCGTCAGCGGAAGTATCCGTATCGGGGAGTTGAAAGGGACTAAATTCAATCTGGAAACCCGCAGCGGATCGGTCGCGCTGAACGGCGTTGACGGCGAAAATCTGGACATTGAAACCACAAGCGGCAAGATTGAAATCGACAGACTGAAAAGTCGTTTTGCGTTGAACTCAATAAGCGGCGCTGTCAAGGTGAATGAGATAACGGGTTTTGGAAATGTGTATTCGGGGTCGGGGTACATCCATACACGTTTTGCCGCCTTATCCGGCAATGTGTCGATGCACTCGATAAGCGGTTCCGTTTCGATGCAGCTACCTTCCGAAACGGGATTTGATCTCAAAGCCTCGTCGAGTTCGGGAATGGTCAATGTCAATTACGGCGCACAACAAATTGCGGCGAAGTCGGTCGCTCAACGGTTCGGGGAACCCAATCATACTGTCGACCTGCAATCGACAAGCGGAAGCATCCGGGTGAACGATTGGAAGTGAAACGACGGATGAAATCAAAAAAGACGCTCGGTGTTGATCGGGCGTCTTTTTTTGGGGGTATGCCGTGCACTGTGGCGCTATTCAAAGTGATAGAGAAAGACGACTGTTGCGTCGAAGGCGCTTTTTTGGACGCCTTTGATTTCCATTTTTACGTCAACTTCGGTTTTGGAGGTGCTTCTTAGTTTGATGATGGATTTCAGCTTTACCTTGATGCGGACTTCGTCGCCGGACAGGACGGCGTGTCCGAAACGTAATTTCTCTATTCCGTAGTTGATGGTCAGTTTTGAGTTGCGTACTTCTATGATTTGTTCCCAGAGGTGGGGCACGACCGACAGGTTCAAATATCCGTGTGAGATTGTTTTTTTGTAAGGGCTTTCGGTTTCCGCGCGTTTCACGTCTGTGTGTATCCATTGGTGGTCGAGCGTGGCGTCGGCAAAGAGGTTGATCTGTTCTTGGGTTATTTTCAGATAGTCCGACGTCCCGATTTCTTTTCCGACATATTGTTCAAATTCGCTGTGGTTGTTGATAATTATTTTCTCCATTGTCCGACGGGTATTTTGTTGTACATTTTTGATTTGATGCACAAATTTAGAAGAATCACTTAATTTGTACAATGTTTATAGAGATAAAAATTTCTTTTAAGTATTAATTTTTGAATATTGTTTTCCGAAAGAATTATTTTTGCACCCGTTGGAATGAACGTGTATTTATTAGTAATTTGAATTAGTTTAAAGCGTAAAATCGAATGAAAAATGTGCTACTGATTTTATTTTTTTTGTATTGTGTGTCATTTGGCGCCTTGCGTGGGCAAACGGAGGCGGACACAGCGGATGAAGCGGTCAAAATGAGAGAGCCGCACGATGGGAGATCGACCGATGAAAAGAGGCATGAGACAAATGCCGCTTTTTTATTCAGGCGGTTACTCGACGATACTTTTCCGGCCGTTTCGGCTGCGGACGGGGAGAAAATAGCGGAAATAAATTTCGGACATTCGTTACAGTTTAACGTAGTTCCCGAATTTGTTTCGGAAAGAATAAAAAAAGCGACCGAAAACAGTCGTTATTATGTATTGGGCATGGTCAAGTCAACAAACCGTCCCGATTGCGATTATCTGCTGGTACGTGCGGTCGGTTCTGTTTCCGATAATGCGGATGTGGTGCGGGAGGATTTTCTGTTACCGGTGGTGAACGACGTGGTCACCGAACCTTTATCGATTGGTTTTTGGAGTTCGTCTCCGCATGTCAACCGTTCCAAGTCCTATTATTTTGACGACGACGGTTCGGTGACGGTTGTCTCGACCGAAAATTCGACCGAAAGAAATGAGGCAGACATTCCCCTTCAAATAAAAACGACCCGTTCTTATACCTTAGGCCCCGACGCAGTCTTTGCGCTCTCGGGGCAAAGAACCGATACCTTGCTCAATCCTTCTAACTTTAGACAGTTGAAATCGGGTTTCCCCTACTTAAAACGAAATCAGACTTATTCGGAAGACACAGGTATCCGTCTGGCGTATAATGAATGTACCCAGGCCTGTTTTGTCCACCCCGAGCAGAAGACGTATATCGTCGGGAAGCTGCACTATCAAAATGACACCGATTTTCTGCTGGTGAAAGCGTGCGTCGACAGGGGCATGACGGCGCATACGGGGAAATCGCTTGAAATGCATTATGTGCTGGTATGTAATAACGGGAGATTGGAAAATTGCACCCTGATTGGTACGAATGTACAAGAACCCGGAAAGACGATTGTTTCCGAATCGCATTTTGACGATGAAATGAACCTGGTGACGCATAACAAGATAACGAACTATGATGTAAACAATGGCTTTCATCTGCCCGTCAACATCAGTTATGAGTATAAGCGGACATTTTTTTTCAATCAGTTTGTTGAGGGCGCCTATGAAAATATGACCATTACATCTCCCTATTTTGAAATCGACAACATTGTAAAATCAGTCGGCTCCAATAGCTATCCGACGAAGACAATGCCCTGGAATATTTATGAAACGCCTTTGGACAAAGCAAGTAATGGCTACAAGGCGCTAACTTTTTATTTGGTACCCTCGTCCCGAAACGGCTATTGTGTCCAATTTATAGTGAGAAAGGTTGCCGGTTTGTCGGACGAAAAGGAGCTGATCGACGAGACGTGCCTCTGTCGCAGTATGGATTATCCCCAAGAGCACATCATGAAATCGAACGGTTATTCGACCGTAAAAAATTTCGATACCGATCCTGTCCGAATAGTAACCGACAAAGGCGAAATCATCATGACGGAAAAGGGAACTTTCAAAATGTGGTGATTAATGATTAAACACGACGAACTTGCTAATCACTGCTAATCACTAATCACTAAAAAAGAGATTTAGGGGGGGGGGAAGTCTCCCCCTCGCTTCAGCCCGCCTTCGGCGGTCTTCCGCTACCCCCTCTGCGGGGCGCTGCCCCGCAACGCCCCGAAAGACAGTGAAGAATGAAGAATGAAGAGTGATTAGTGATTAATTATTCGCCTTCGGTAAATTTTCAAACAAGAAAGAGATAGAACATTAGGGGGGAAGTCTCCCCCTCCCAATGATCTTTCTCTTTCTTCAAGGAAGACGCCAACGGCCGACAGAACTATTTAATCCGTACCGAATGACATTGGCAGTGGGGCAAGACGGGTTTCTCCTTATCGAATAAAAAAATGGCAAGCGATTTTTATTAAAATACGCTTGCCATTTCAAAAAAAAAACAATAAACAATAAACAAAGTGTTCCTAAATCAGCATCAATGCCTTTCTTGAAAGGATGCTTTATTTTCTCCCGCTTTGAATGTCAAACCTGTCATTTCCACAATTCGTAGGACTGTGCCATCTATTGCAATAAAATACACAGGGTTGAAATTCGCGTCGGACTTCGCTGTAAACTCTGATTTTTCGTCCCCATTGATATGAAGGTCATTCAACGCTTCTTTTGTATTGACAGCCTCGAACTCTGTCTTTGTCAGCATAATGAAT
>JAIRTG010000068.1 GCA_031255055.1 Prevotellaceae bacterium | reverse complement strand
GTCGGGCGCACCTCCGGCGAGTTTGAAGACCGTAAAACAGCCGATTTCTATCTGAACGAAACCGAGAAGTCGTTAATAAAAGCCGTTACCGAAGCTTTTCACAAAGCAGGCAAGAAAGCAGTTGTAATCCTCAACATCGGCGGCGTGGTCGAAACCGCCTCGTGGAAAGCGCAGCCCGACGCCATCCTGCTGGCATGGCAGGCCGGACAGGAAGGCGGCAATACGGTAGCCGACGTCCTGAGCGGAAAAGTAAACCCTTCCGGCAGGCTACCGATGACGTTTCCACTCGCGCTCGAAGACGTGCCCTCGTATCCGAATGTCCCCCGCGACTATACGCCCGCCAATCCGATGGAAACCATGATGGGCGGCAGCAGCATAGACGGTGACCGCCCGAACATTGATTTCACCCGCTATGAGGAGGATATTTATGTGGGCTACCGTTACTACGGCACGCACGGCAAGGAGGTGTCCTATCCCTTTGGCTATGGCCTGTCTTACGCCGCGTTTGAGTACGCCAACGCCTCCGTGAGCGAAAATAAAGGCGTGTACACGGTAAGCGTGGAAGTGAAGAATACCGGCGCCGCGGCGGGCAAGGAGGTGGTACAGTTGTATGTATCCGCTCCTGCCGGCGAATTGCCGAAACCGGTGCAGGAACTGAAAGCTTTTGCCAAAACGAAAGCATTGAATCCCGGCGAGGCCCAAACCGTAACGCTGACGTTTACCGGACGCGACCTCGCCTCATTCAGCGAAGCGAAGAACGACTGGGTTACGGACGCCGGCACATATCAACTGCTGATAGGCGCTTCGTCGCAGGATGTCAGACAGCAACTTGATATGAATATATCTAACTAAACAGAGATTATCAATGGACATGTCCCAAGGGTTTTTGGATGCTTTCCAAAGCTCAGGGGACATGTCCCAATTGCCAGGACTTCAGTACGGATAATCCCCTGCAAGGTGTAACCGCAGCACGGGGGGAAAGTTATACTTTTATGTGCTCCGGAATAAAAATTTGGAAAAGAATTCGTCCGGATATAAAAAAACTGTTATCTTTGCATCCGCAATTCGGAAACAGACACCCGTACATTAAACCGGGAGACCCGCAGGAGATGGATGTCTGACTTTCCGGATAAGGCGGGCGGCGGCCCGTTCTTCCGTTTTAGATTGATGATAATGCCCGGATGGCGGAATTGGTAGACGCGCTAGTTTCAGGGACTAGTGTCGGTAACGATGTGCAGGTTCGAGTCCTGTTCCGGGTACCCCTGCGCGCAGGTGGTGAAATTGGTATACACGCTACTTTGAGGGGGTAGTGCCGGTTACGGCGTGTGAGTTCGAGTCTCATCCTGCGCACAAATACTTTGCAATCAATTGATTTTCAGTTTTATTTGACACTTAAAATCTAAAAGCAGTATAAAAAACGAAGATAAAACCAACAAATATTTTATTCGCAAAATGCGCCCGGACGGGCTGATCGCCCTTCTCCGGAAAATTTTAAAAATACATTTGTCATGAAAGCAAAAAACTACATTTTATTATTACTCGGTATTACCCTTTGCTCATGCGAAGGAGATGCGATAGACACCAAAAGGGCTGAAAGACCCCTTCGGTTGCAGGCGGAAACGGGCGGATTGAAAACCCGCGCATCCGGATCCTCATGGGAAAAGGACGACGCCATCGGCGTATACATGCTGCAGACGGGAGAACCCCTCAGCCTATCCTCCCCCAGGCGGAATGTGAAATATGTAACATCCGGTTCACCGGTTTTCGAGCCGGCCGACAGGACGGAAGAGATCACCCTTCCCTTCGACGGCTCCGGCGTCGACTTCATCGGCTATTACCCCTACCGCGAAGATACGGACAACCTCTCATACCCCGTTGATTTGAGTGACCAGTCGCTCCAGACCGGAATCGACCTGATGTATTCCGACAATGCAAAAAACTTCAATTCAAAAAATCCGAACGTACAGATGCAGTTCGCCCATCAACTCTCCAAAGTTGTACTGAACATCAGGCAGGACGAACCGGCAAATTTGAACGGCCTGTCGGTATTTATCACCAATGCCGGCATACGGGCCACATTCGACCTGGTTACGGGCAGCCTCTCCGTGGCTTCCGAACGCGGGGACATTCAGTTTAAGGTAAATAACGATGGCACGGTTGCCGAAGCGATCCTGCTGCCCGAAACCGGCCTGTCGGAAATGGAATTGTGGTTTGTAGCCGGAGACGGCTCCGGCGCACATAAATTCTCCCTGGCCAACGCCATCGGAATCGACTCATTCGAAAAATCCACCAGATACGTCTATAACGTCCTCCTGCTCGCCGGAAAAGCGACAGTTGTCGCCGAAAACGGTATCACGGACTGGATCGACGCTCCGTCCGTGGAAGTGGAAGCGGATTACACTACAGAAATCCCGCTCCTGGACAAAGGATCGAAGGAGTTCCCCTACACCGTGGCGGAAGTGCAGGCCGGCAAGGGTAAGGCAGGCGTATGGGTAAAAGGATACATCACAGGATCGTTCGACGGATCAATCAACAAATTCATTCCCGGCTCCGCGAACGCAGTGTCAAGCAATATAGCCCTGGCGGACTCTCCCGACGAGACCGATGCCGCTAAAATGATCCCGGTGCAACTGTCTTCGTCGACCAAAGCCGTAAAAGACGCACTGAATATACCCGACAATCCCGATATCATCAACAGGGCAGTGATAATAAAAGGTACGCCGGCGAACTATTTTTCCGTACCCGGTCTGAGAGAACCCAAAGATTACCTGTTCATCAATGAATAGTGTAAAATCGCGTCTGCCCCGCGTTTCTGTTGTTCGGCTTACGCCGTTATTCACCCGCGTTGCTTCGCGTTAATCAATAGTTATTCACTCACTTCGTGCGTGTTATTCGATTGTTGTTCGTTCGCGGCACTCACGTTATTCATGCAGCGCATGTTAAAAGGGTACGTCAAAACGGACGGAGGTCGCTGAAAAAGTCTTCTTAAAAGACAATCTCTGAAGAGCGGTAAAATAGAGCAAAATTGCTTGATTTTTACCGCTTTTTTTTTGTAGATTGCGGGTGTTGGAAAGAACGGTAAAATTGCCCCTTAAGGACGGCGGAAGTTGACCTCTTTGAAAGGAGTAGTAAAAAGTTGTTTGTTTGATGGAGTTTGAAACCGAAGAACCAGCCCGGCGTACCTTTACCTTTAGCGGCAATACCGTCAAATACACGGTGTTGATGTTCCCGTTTGATATGGCAGATATTCAAGGCAGTTGAATCAATAAAGGTGCAGGATCCCCATGCGGCAGGTTTTCAAAAACACCACCGGGGGCAAAACTACCTCAACGAAACGATTATATGAAACCAAACCGGGAAACTCCTTCACCAGGTGCTTACAGACATAAAACAGGTAAAAGCGCTTCAAATTACACATTCCGCTTAAGTGAAAGAGAATCAGTAATGTCATCACTTCGCTGTCGTTAGGCGGAAATGAAAAGACCGTCTTATATTCACTGTCGAAAGTTACGGCAGTATCGCCCTGTTCTTCTCCCTGCAAAGTTCATATCGGATAGCTGCATTATCCCTCCGGAAGCTGTGCCGGCAAATGTCTTATTTTTTCTTTCAGCGCCTGAAAACTTTCCTCGGCAGACCTGCCGGCAGTATCAATGACAATCCTTTCCGAGTCCCACAGGTGATATTCGCGATTTTTGATTTCCTCCCATGCCGGCAGTATCAGTCCTTCGACCTCCGGAAGCCGTGTTTCAACACGCTTTCTGTGCTCTTTTTCATCGGAACAGACTGCTTCTATGTTGACAAACAGACTTCCGCTGACCATCGCAACTTCCTGCCATTCACTGCGGGTAAGGCGTATCGGATTACAGGAGTCGGCCACAACACTGTTCCCCAGCTTCAGGTTATCGGCGGCGACTCGATAAGACAGCCCGTATCCTTCTCCCTGAACGTTCAATCCGCAAATATCCCGCAATCCCTGTTCCACCGAGTCGATTCTCAAATACACGGCACGGTACTCTCCGGCAAGAAGTTTTGCCAGTGCCGATTTCCCCGAAGCGGGAAGTCCCGAAAAAATGAACAGTACCGGCCTGAAAACATCCGGTTTCAGTCCTTCACCGGCGGAGTCGGAGTTTTCAGTCGGCCACTTCCGACAATCCTTTTCGGGTTCAAAAGATTTCATTTTTTCTTTTTGAGACTTCTCAATCCGTGATTTATTATCCATATTGTTTCTTTTGCCGGACTGTCGTTGTTCCACGCTTCTATTATTTCTTTCGCTCTTTCGGGAAATTCTTTGTACAAATCATTCAAATTATTTCCGACACTCTTCTGTACAAATTTCGATTTATCCCTTTTCAGATTTGTCAGTATCGTCTTATAATCTTCAAATTCAGCTATTGCTACGTACAGTTTTTTAGACCAGGGTAAACTGATCCTTATCCCTTCACTTGCCAGTCTTCTCACGTGGACATTTTCATCCGTACTCCACATCACCATCGTTCGTATTGTCTCTTTGGGACGGTTTGTCAACAAGGGTCTTATCGCAAATTCTCCCGTGAATCTTTTTGTCAATTCTTTTATGAAATCCAATGAAACTTTCGTGTTTTCGATTCCATGCCTCTCCACATATCTTCCGACCGGCCACAACCACCAGCCTTCCGAAAACATTCCGGTTTCCTGTTTTAATTCCGGCCCCAGGATGTTTGAAAATATACGGATGTTTTGTTCATAATTCTCAGGCAAACAGAATTCAAAGGCTTCCGCAAAGATATCCATACGGTCGGAAAATTTTTTGTCCGACACTTTTCCGTCAATGTACCGTACGAATACGTTTTCCTGAAAATCAGGATATACCGTGCCGATTTTTTGTGACAGTAATTTTGCACAGTCAGCATTATAATAATCTTTTATCTTCATAATCTTCGATTATATTTTTGTGATGTTCATACTGTTGTCGCTGCTGTTTCCTGTTTGCAGCGGGACGGTCCGCTTTCTTGCCCGACGGATTTGGCAATCGTTTCGTTCATCCACTGTACTCCAAGCTGCGTTACTTCCGATTTTTCTTTCACGCTGTGGTTGTGAGTATGATACTTGGAAATGTCGAAATTGCAAACCAGGGCTTCAACAACAGATTTTCTGTTTTCAACATTTCCGCCATTATGATAAAAATGGTCTTTTGTAAGTATGTTGAATTTCGCCCAATACTTGCTTATCATATTGTTTTCGCGCCAGTCGCTGTGGTGCCAGGTCGAAAGAATGAATTTTGCTTTTGTCTCGCTTAACAGTTTAAACAGTAATTCTTCATCTTTTTCTGTCCAGCCATTGTAATAATCTACATGGCGACCGTAATATGGCGGGTCGCAGTAAACAATGTCGTTTTCGGTAGCTAAGGGAATAATTTCAGAGAAAGAGCTGTTATGAAAAACCCAGTCAGGTTCGGGTTGTATAATCTGAGAAACAGCCGCAAGTTGATTAACGATTTTTGTAATATATGCCTGGGCGAAACGGTCAGGCTTTTTGCAAAACGGGATATTCCAGTTTCCCTTGCTCCCGAAACGCATCATGCCGTTGAATCCTGCACGGGAAAGAAATATAAAGTCGTAAGACGAAAATTCTCCGCTGTTGAATCGTGCGCGAACTTTCAGATAATGTTCGTATCCGTTGTTTTCGGCTTCACTCAACAGTTTTCCTTCGGTTTGGAGGTATTGTTTCATTAAAGGGACGGTTATTTTACCTGTTTGCACGCCTTTGTAAAAATTGATGATATGCGGATTGGTATCGTTCAATATTGCCTGTTTGTATCGCGCATTGAAGGCAACCACGCCTGTACCAAAAAATGGTTCTATCCAACGTCCGCCGACTTTGGGAGCGATGTCCATAATCCAGGGAACGAGCTTGGTTTTTATGCCTTGACTTTTTATTGGCGGAATAATTGTTTTCATGCTAATACTTTTTTACCACAATTTTATTCCATAAATCGACACGGCCTTTAAATTCGAGAAAGTCTTTTATATTCGTGATTTTTACTATCTTTCCATTTTTTATCATGGTGGCTACTCCGTAATTCATCCAATATTCATCAAACCATTCTTCTCCAAGTTGGCTAAAAATTCCATTTTCGTTTCTTAAGTCATCCAAATTAAGTGTTGCCCCGATATTAGCGGTGTTTCCCGAACCTTGTTTGTCGCTTGCTATTTTCCATTTTTCGGCAGCAAAAAAATCAAAATCCCTGATAACAGAGGTGATTGATTTTAGATTTTGAACGGTCGTAACTTCTCTTCTGCCGCCTTTTTTGTTTGGTGCTCCAAGTTCTTCCTGAAACTCTTTTACTTGATAAATTTCTGTTTCGGGAATATTATCATTCATACCGGTTCTTGTATAGATAATTCCTAAACAATAATGTCCCAAATACGAATTATAAGGAAATTGAATGTTCTTTTTCTTATCGCGTTCTTTGAAATAATTTCCGTGACTGCCCAGCGTAAAACTCGCCACACCGTTTTTCTTTCTGTACGTTGTTTTTAAGTCAACGGCAAATTTGATTTCTTCGTTTCCTCTGTTGATAAAAGTCAAATCGGGATAATAATTTTGATGTTCGGCTAACAGGATTTTGTAACCGATTTCATCTGCAAATTGAAGAATTTGAGGGAAAATATGGATTTCAAGAATTTTGGAAACTATTTTTGTGTCGGACGAAATGGTGTAAACATTTTTATATACATCAATAAATCCCTTTACCGACCAATCGCCATTTTCGGTCGAAACGTATTTTCTCAATTTCCCTGAAAAGCCATTCAACGCTTTTTTAAAATCAGATTTGTATTTGTTCTTATCCTTTGTATTCATGCCTGCAAAGATAATGATTCTGAAAACATCTCAGGTATATTGTCGACAATTTGACTTTCGCTTCCACTCACATTGCCTGTAACGATTCGGCGGCTCGGCACTTCTAATATTTTTTCTTATTAAACATTTCCTTTCCCTGCGACAGGGCAACTTCTTTCTGTTCTTTGTTGATATTGTATCCGCCAAGCGCGGTCAGTGACAAAGTTTTATCGGGGTGTTTTAATGCGAAATCTTGAGC
>JAIRTG010000058.1 GCA_031255055.1 Prevotellaceae bacterium | reverse complement strand
ATTATATTGATTCCATTGCCATAAAAAGCCGGACGGTAAACGCGACATCAAATGAAGAAAATCTGTCGATATATAAATATATTACTGCTGAATAGCGTTTTTTTCTCGTTGTGCGGTTCGGGATTGAGTGCGCAGAACAATGAGGAAGAATTTAATCCGCGTTTATGGCAGGGATTGCGCGTAGAGGCGGATGTGGCTTCTGTTGTTCTTTCCTTGTTGTCGGGAGGCGAAACATATTCTTACGAAGGAGCTTTGACCGCAAATCTGAAGCACAAGTATTTTCCGGTAATCGAATTTGGCTTTGCAGGCGCGGATAAGAAATCGGAAATCGGCGCCAATTTTCTGTCGAATGGCTTTTTCGGGAGGATAGGCGTCGATATTAATATGATGAAAGTAAAAAAGGAGCAGGAACGCAACAATTTTTTTACGTTAGGGGCGCGTCTCGGCATGACCGGATTAAAGTACGATATTAACAATGTGATTGTCGAAGACGGATATTGGGGCGAGAGCGAAGTCCATAACTTTGAAGGCATCTCGGCAACAAAATTATGGTATGAAATTGTTGCGGGAGTGCATGTCGAAGTTTTTCCGAGAGTTTATTTGGGATGGAACATCCGGTTAAAAAACACCATCGGGAAGGATAAAAATTCGGTAACGCCGTGGTACATTCCCGGTTTTGGGAAATATGGCTTATCGGCGGTTTGGGCATTCAATTATACCGTAGGTTTTCGGTTCTAATTGCATAAATCATTACATTCAAACATAAACAATTATATATATCTAACTAAATACACAGTATCTTATGAGTACAATTCAAGGCTTAAATCGTGCAGCGGACAATATCCGCATTTTGTCGGCGGCGATGGTCGAAAGGGCCAAATCGGGACATCCCGGAGGCGCGATGGGAGGTGCGGATTTTATCAATGTACTTTTCTCCGAATTTTTAGAATACGATCCTGAAAATCCGGTATGGGAAAGTCGCGACCGCTATTTTCAAGACCCGGGACACATGTCGCCGATGCTATATTCGGTTTTGGCGTTCACGGGCAAATTTTCGATGGATGATTTGAAACAATTCCGTCAATGGGGAAGCGTCACGCCCGGACATCCCGAACGGGATATAATGCGCGGTATTGAAAACACTTCCGGTCCTTTGGGACAGGGGCACACATTTGCGGTGGGCGCTGCCATTGCCGCTAAATTTTTGAAAGCGCGGTTTGGCAATCCGATGAATCAAACCATATACACCTTTATTTCCGATGGTGGCATTCAGGAGGAAATTGCTCAAGGCGCAGGGCGGATAGCCGGACATTTAGGTCTGGATAATCTGATTATGTTTTACGATTCAAATGACATTCAGCTTTCGACCAAAACATCAGCGGTGACCAATGAAGATAACCAAAAAAAATATGAAGCGTGGGGCTGGCATGTACTGACTATTGATGGGAATGATGCGGAGCAAATTCGTCAGGCGTTGAAAAAAGCGAAAGCAGAAACAAAGCGTCCTACGCTTATCATTGGGAAAACGGTCATGGGAAAAGGCGCTGTGAAAGCAGACGGGACAAGTTTCGAGCGCCGGACATCGACACACGGACAGCCATTGGGAGAAGC
This sequence comes from Prevotellaceae bacterium, assembly GCA_031255055.1. Lineage (GTDB taxonomy): Bacteria > Bacteroidota > Bacteroidia > Bacteroidales > Paludibacteraceae > JAIRTG01. The sequence continues at coordinate 10,465 of JAIRTG010000058.1, read as the reverse complement.
GGGCGCTTCGTTTGAAGCCACGATTAAACATTTGGGCGGTAATCCGGAAAATCCGTTTGAAATTTTTGAAGAAACAAAACGGATTTATGAAAAGAGAGCGGCCGAACTGAAAGAAATAGTTGCGCAGCGGAATTGTGAAAAAGAAAAATGGGCATCGGAAAATCCCGCATTAGCCGACAAATTAGCCGGATTTTTTTCAGGACAAACGCCGGAAATAAATTGGGATGCGGTAGAACAAAAGCCGAATCAATCAACAAGGGCGGCCTCTGCAACTGTTTTGTCGCAGTTGGCATTGCAGGTTGAAAACATGATTGTGTCGAGCGCCGATTTATCCAATTCGGACAAGACGGATGGTTTTCTCAAACAGACAAAAGCGTTTGAGGCCGGCGATTTCTCGGGAGCATTTTTGCAAGCCGGCGTTTCGGAACTTACAATGGCGGCTTTATGTGTAGGTATGAGTCTTCACGGAGGCGTGATTCCGGCATGTGCAACATTCTTTGTTTTTTCCGATTACATGAAACCTGTTGTTCGCATGGCGGCTTTGATGGAGCAGCCGGTTAAATTTATCTGGTCGCACGATGCGTTCAGAGTGGGTGAAGACGGGCCTACGCACGAGCCTGTTGAGCAGGAAGCTCAAATTCGGTTGATGGAGAAATTGAAAAACCACAAGCACAACAGCTCAATGTTGGTACTTCGTCCGGCCGATGTGGAAGAAACGACTGTTGCGTGGAGGATGGCAATGGAAAACACGGCTACTCCGACCGGGCTGATTTTTTCGCGTCAGAACATACAGGATTTGCCCGCAAAAACCAATCGCAAAGAAGAAGCAAAGCAAGCCGAAAAAGGCGCTTACATTGTTGTAACAGACGAAAATCCGGATGTCATTTTACTTGCTTCCGGCTCCGAAGTGGCTACTTTGGCCGAAGGCGCGAAATTGCTTCATGCCGACGGCATAAAAACACGGCTGGTATCGGTACCTTCCGAAGGTCTGTTCAGAGCGCAGCCCGAAGCCTATCAGGAAAGCGTACTGCCCAAAGGAGCAAAAATTTTCGGACTGACAGCCGGACTTCCCGTTAATCTGGAAGGGTTGGCGGGTGCACACGGAAAAGTCTTCGGACTTGAAACATTCGGCTTCTCGGCGCCTTATAAAGTGCTGGACGAAAAACTCGGTTTCACTCCTCAAAACGTGTACGAGCAGGTGAAACAGCTGTTATAATCAAGGTGCTATAGTATAGAAAACATCTCCAAAAAAGAGTTCGATATTTTCGGACTCTTTTTTTGCAGATATGTATGCGGGGGAAATCTAAGGGCGAAAGATTTTCGCTTTCTATTTTCGCTTTATTTTTGTCTGTCCGCAAATCACTCTTTTATCCTCGTTTCAAAGGCTTTTATGTGCATATCGGTTTGCAGGATATAATGGATGGAGTCTTCCGTTAATTTATCGGAGAGAATACTTTTTTCTTCTTCCTCTTCGCTGAAATGAATATCTCCCAAATCCAAAAATGACTGGAAGATGTAACTCGTACTTATTTTTTTGTCTTTGTTTCGTTCCAGATTGCTGACCTTATCAGGATACCGGAGCTTATATTTTTCCGAAGTCCACACGAACATGGGAACATGAAAATCGTAGACCGTAGGCGTTGAGTTGGCATGCAGGACAATCAAATCTTCCGTATCGTACAGGTTCTCGCCATGGTCGGCCACGTACATAAACGCACTTACGGCATCCAGACTGTCGATTTTACCGATGGTATTCGCCAGAAAATAATCAGTGTAGAGTATGGAATTGTCATACGTGTTGGTTAGAATCTCTTTGAATTCGGGTGAAATCACGTTCTTTTTGTCACGCTCATTCAGGCTCGGACGGAATTTATCAAAGGCTTTGGGATAACGCGCGTCGTACCTGAAATGACTGCCCAAAGTGTGGATGACTATCAAAACTTTCTGTTCTTCTTTTTTCAATATATCGTTGAGGTATATCCACAGCGTTTCATCATAATTGTTTTTCGGGTCAAAATCGATAGGCGCAAAAAATGCGCCGTCGGTATCATGCGCGGTACGTTGCACAAATTCGTTTCTCATGCTTTGATTACCTATCCAGTACGTTTTAAAGCCCGCCTCTTTGAACGCATCGACAAAAGTTTTTTCGCCGTAATAACGTTTGAAATCCACTGCCGAAGCCCTTGTTAAAATAATCGGAATACTGAGATGCGTCAAATTCGCTTCCGAATAAAGTTCCGAGAACGAAAGCAAATTCTCGGTTTGCTCCAGCAGCGGGGATGTTTGACGCCGGTAACCGTTTATCGAAAAGTTTTCGTACCGGCCTGTTTCGCCTATCACAAAAACATAGACTTCGCGTTCGCTAATCGGCAAGTGTTTCGACGCTCCGAAACCGAAAGCCGTAAAATCGTCGGCCTTCTTGCTGATGTCAATTTCTTTTTTTACAATCTCATAAGTCTTGATGAGCAGATTGTAAGGATAAATCTTGTTGAATCCTTTTTTGAGATTTCCAATGGTGGTTTTATATATTTTTTCCGATGGATGCAATTTGTTCAGCGAAACGGAAACGGCCATTACGATAATCGAGAAAACAAGCGCGGAAGCGCCTAAAGTGTAGTAGCGCACTTTTTTTGAGTGCCAAAACCAGGTATTATCCAGTTTCTTCAGGCCGATGTAAAAATAAAAAAACCAAAGCGCCAGTTCTGCCAGTATCAGCGGGAAAATAGAACTCAGCAATTCGATACTTTCGCCCAAACTTGTTTCAAAAACGGTGGCAAAGAAAGCCGACGTCATCGGCGCTTTACTGACGTAAATATGCGCGGTCTCGAAAGGAGACAGTAAAACAAAAAAGCCGTGTACAAGGAAAAAAGTACGCACTTTCAGAAAAAAGGAAGGGAGTAAAAACAGTGCGAAAGAAGCGAACAGAAAAAGCAAACGCTCGGCAAATCCTCCTTCATAGACGTAGGTATTTGCCATAAAAAATAGAAAAATATTAGGTATCAACACAATAAAAGACAGGATGATTATCCATATCCCATCTTTCCTTTTCGGAAATTTCATAGTTTTTTATCTGTTTAAATTATTTTACCAAATCTTTTTTCCACTCAACATATCCGACAATTGCCATTACTGTGTAAATAATAAACAATACGGCGGTAGGATATAAATCTTTGTAGAAATACAAACCTGCAGAAAAAGCATCGACAAAGATAAACACCAGCCAGTATTCGATATATTTTTTAGCAAGCATCCAGGTCGCAACAATGCTCAAAGCCGTTGTCAGCGAATCTGCTTTCGGCAGGGGCGAATCCGTATAATTGACGAGAAGAAAGTAATATGCGATAAATATCAATGCGGAAGCAATTATTAAATAAGCATACTGTTTTCGGGGAGTTTCTACGACGGGTAATTTTGAGACTTTATCCTTGCCTTTTTTCCAATTTACCCACCCGTAGATGCTGACAAAAACATAGTAGAATTGCAATGACATGTCGGCATAAAATTTTGAATCGTAGAAAATAACAACATAGAAAACTGCGCTCAAAAGTCCGAACAGCCATAATGAAATTTTTTGATGAACGGATAAATATAGATAGACAAGGCTCAAAACGCTCCCGACAATCTCAATCCAATTTGCTTGAATGTATGAAATTATTACCGACGTCATTTGAATCTTTTTCTAAATAAAGTATCCCTTGAAAATCAATTGAGACGCAAAAGGTATGCGTCTCATTCAAAACTTGGGCGGTTTATTGTTCATTTCGTCTTTTTCTTCTGCGGTTTCAGTATTTCATTATAAGCGCCTTTTGTTTCCAGTATTTCCACCGCTTTTTTGAGCGATTCGTTTTCGACAGCCATTATCTGATAATACTCGTTCATCTCCCACAAATCACGGGCAATCAATGCCTTCATTTGTAATTGTATCAGCGCTTTTGATCGCTCGTATTGCTCTTCGTTAAGAGTGATATTTTCGCTTTCGGCATTTTCGATCAGGTTTTTCATCACAGCCTCGTCAACCGCATAGTTTTTTTTGAACGTTTCAAAATCAGTATAATCCCGTTTCAAAGCATCTCTGTTATCATCAATAAAGTGCATCACCGTTTTGTTCAGAACGCCTTTTGCCACTATTTTCCGATGATAATCGGTAAATCTGGCCGTATCGACAGGAATAAAAACATCGGGCATGATACCTCCGCCGCCATAGACCGTCCGGTGCAGTTGTAAAGTTTCGTACTGGAGCGAATCGGAAAAGCGAATACTGTCCCGGTGTTGCAATTCGCCATGTTCGAAACGTGTCAAAAGTTCTTTTGTATATTTCTCCGAACCGCCTTTATATGGCTTTTGAATTGAGCGTCCGGTCGGTGTATAGTAACGAGCCGTTGTCAGGCGGATGACAGAACCGTCGCCCAGAGGCAGTTCGCGCTGCACCAACCCCTTTCCGAATGTGCGTCGGCCGACAAGTACGCCTCTGTCCCAATCCTGTATGGCTCCCGACACGATTTCACTTGCCGACGCCGAATATTCATCTATCAGGACAACAAGCCGCCCTTTTTCAAAGTCGCCGACAGATGTTGCTTCCGAAACACTTTTAGGCTGATTCAAGCCTTCGGTATATACTATCAGCTTATCATTCTTCAAAAACTCATCGGTAATGTCTATTGCCGCACGCAGATAACCTCCGCCGTTTCCCTGCAAGTCGAGTACAAGGTCTTTCATTCCTTTTTCTTTCAGTTTGAGCAACGACGCTCTAAATTCTTCGATGGTGGTACGCCCGAAATTATTTATTTTGACATAACCGATATCGTTTGAAATCATATACGTTGCGTCAACGCTATAAATAGGAATTTTATCGCGGGTGATTTTAAATTCTATTAATTCGGCCACATTCCTGCGTGCGATTTTCACCGAAACCATTGTACCCTTTGCCCCTCTCAGGCGTTTGGAAATATCGGTATTCATCATTTTCACGCCCGCCACCAATTCCTCTTCGATATAAACAATACGGTCGCCGGGCAGAATCCCCACTCTTTCGGAAGGCCCGCCTGCAATGACCTGCACCACAAGAAGCGTATCTTCCAGCATCTGAAATTGTATGCCTACGCCTTCAAAACTTCCGTCCAGCGGTTCGCTCATACGTTTCACTTCATCTTTCGGGATATAATTCGAGTGCGGGTCCAGTTCTTCCAGAACGGCAATGATTGTATTGTCAATCAATTTTTCGGTATTGATACTGTCAACGTACAGGTTCGATACGGCCAGCAGTGTTCTTGTCAGTTTCTGCTCCTGTTCACGTGTAAAATGCTGGGCAAACAGCGAGAAAGAAGAGAGCAACAATAAAGCAATAAAAATGATGGTTTTTTTCATGATTTTTTATGCAAAATATAATATGATATATTCATCGGATTATTCCGGCTGCAAAAAAAACACCTTTTCGCAACTAAAGCGCTTTTTGTTAGATTTTATTATGAATAAAGATAGCCGCCGCTTACCTAAAACAGACTCATTTGTCCGCCTTCCTCGTCAGCAGTATCATCGGGAAGCGTCGAGTCGTTTTTTGGCGGGTGAACCGGTCTTTCATTGCCTGCTTTCTTATCGGGCTGTGTCCTTTCCGCCGTTTTTTCCGCCGTCCTTTCATCCTTTACAACGTCGGTATTTTCGTCTTCAAACAGTGTCTTTTCATCCGTCAACACTTCGACAGTTTCATTTTCGGCATCCTCGTTTTCAGTGGGTGTTTCCGCAAAACGAAGCGGTTCCAGCTCGTTTATTTGTTTGACCTTGAAAGTCGTCAGCCTTTTACCCTTTGCTTTATAGCTTTTCACGCCGATAAAACTTTCGGCATCAATTTCCAATGCTTCGCGATGCGAATCGTTTCCGCCGAACACGACTTCCAGACGCGGAAAATCATTATCGGACAACAGCGTCAAACGCGAATTGGAATTTTCGCCGAGCAAGCTCAATGGTTTTTGCGTGATTTCCAACTGAAATCGTTTCAGGTAATAAAATTTCTGTTCGCCGTCGTACAGGGCTAATGTCCAGATTTTATTTTTATTGAATTTTTCGATGACCAGCATCTCTTTTTCATAATGATTGGTCAGGTCGAAGCTCGTGGTGATAAACTCACCCTTTGCGGAAATGACCAGGATGCGGTCGTCGCTATGAAACTCACCCAAATACTTTCCGCGTTCGTCGTAATTGAGGCGCAAAACATCCTCGTCGAACCACACTTTTCGTCCGCCGAGCGTTGAGCCGCCTTTTTCTTTCAGCGTAATTCGATGTATTTCGTTTTTCGTCAGGATATTTCCCATCGACTGACGGCCCTTGATCATGATTTCGCTGAAATCCTTGATTAGTTCCAACTTTGTCAGACGGTGTTTCGGTCGCAGTTGAATACGGATAACTTCGGCTTCGGCATTCGGATTAGCGGTAAAATACATCACTTTTGAGCCCGGCAGTCCGCGCGTCAAATCATACTCCTTATCGCGTGTGACGCCGTTTATTGCAAATCGTTTTATATAATAAACGCTGGTTTTTCCGTCGCGGTAAACAACATTGTAGACCGTGCGTTTATCGTTACGTTTGAAGACATTGACATACAGGATATTTTTTCCGACAAATACTTTTTCGGCCACTTTTATCACCTTGTATTTTCCGTCTTTGAAAAACACAATGATATCGTCGATATCCGAGCAACCGGTTACAAATTCGCCCTCATCGCGTTTCAGGTTTGTGCCGATGAATCCGTCGTTATAATTTGCATAAAGTTTTTCGTTGGCCTCAACGACTTTCACCGCTTCGATATTTTCGAAATTGCGGATTTCGGTACGGCGCGGATAATTTTTGCCGTACTTTGTTTTCAGTTTTCTAAACCATTCTATCGTATAATCCACCAGATGTGCCAGATGATGATCGATTTCGGCTATTTTTTCCCGAATCGCAATCAACGTATCATTCGCCTTGTTTGAGTCGAATTTTGTAATCCGCTTCATTCTAATATCCAACAGCTTCAACACATCATCGTCTGTAATTTCGCGGATAAAATCCTTTTTAAACGGTTCAAGACGTTTATCGATGTGCGAAACGACAACTTCCTGCGAATCGCTTTCCTCAAATTCCTTATCCTTATATATACGGTTTTCGATAAATATTTTTTCCAGCGAGATAAAGAAATACTGTTCTTCGAGTTCTTTTTTCTGAATTTCGAGTTCCTGTCGGAGCAGGCATTTGGTTCGGTCAGTCGAGATAGCGAGCATTTCGCTCACGCCCATAAATCGCGGTTTTTTATCATGTATCACACAGCAGTTGGGCGAGACACTGATTTCGCAATCGGTAAACGCATAGAGTGCATCAATCGTCTTGTCCGACGAAGCGCCGGGCGCCAGGTGAACAAGAATCTCCACATTAGCGGCGGTATTATCATCCACTTTTCTGATTTTAATTTTGCCCCTTTCGCCCGCCTTGATAATCGAGTCGATAAGTTTCGACGTATTTGAGCCGTAAGGAATTTCGCTGATGACAAGAGTTTTGTTATCCTGTTTACCGATTTTCGCGCGTATTTTGACCGAGCCGCCCCTTTCGCCGTCGTTGTATCTACTGACATCAATCAGTCCTCCGGTTTGAAAATCGGGATACAGTTCAAACGGCAGTTCTTTCAGCCAGGCAATCGAAGCGTCGAGTAATTCGTTGAAATTATGCGGAAGGATTTTAGAGTTCAGTCCGACGGCGATACCTTCGACGCCCTGCGCCAGCAACAGCGGGAACTTCACCGGCAGCGCAATCGGCTCTTTATTCCGAGCGTCGTACGACAATTTCCACTCCGTTGTTTTCGGATTAAAAACCGTTTCGAGTGCAAACGCCGTCAAACGCGCTTCGATATAACGAGGCGCAGCCGCCCCGTCGCCCGTCAATATATTACCCCAGTTTCCCTGAGCGTCGATCAGCAGATCCTTTTGTCCCAGTTGCACCAGCGCATCGCCGATAGAAGCATCCCCGTGCGGGTGATACTGCATCGTATGTCCGACCAGGTTTGCCACCTTATTATAGCGGCCGTCCTCCTTTTCGCGCATCGAATGTAGAATCCGTCGCTGAACAGGCTTCAATCCGTCATAAATATCGGGTACGGCGCGTTCCAGGATAACATACGAAGCATAGTCCAAAAACCAGTTTTGATACATTCCCGACAAATGGTGAGTGATGATATCCTCCTTCATTTTCGGGACTTTGTACGCAGCATGTTCCGTCGATAAAATTTCTTCATCTTCGGACCTATTTTCCATCTCCTCCGGTTGCTGCAAATCCTCCGGCTCTAATACTTCATCTTTGCTCATGTATTTTTATTTCTTTCATTTATTATGTCCGACAGCATTACCACACCCTGTCCGGCAAATTTAAGGATAGTTTGATCGACCGTTTCATGCGCAGCGTCGTCATACACTGCGACAATCCGTTTCATTATGCATCATGTTACGGTTCCGCACAGTTTGCGGGATCGGCCCGCAAAATTAAATAAAATAACGAAAAAATCAGTACCTTTGCCCCGCTTTTTATCAACACAAGAGGACGGTCGAGTCCTTTTGTGCTAGTTATAACCCAATAACACCTAATCAATTATGGCTTCACAGGAAGATATTTTCAAAAAACTGATTGCGCATTGCAAAGAATATGGTTTCGTATTTCCGTCGAGTGAGATCTACGACGGTTTAGGCGCCGTGTACGATTACGGACAAAACGGCGTCGAGTTAAAAAACAATCTCAAAAGATACTGGTGGGATGCAATGGTACTTTTGAACGAAAATGTCGTCGGGATTGACGCGGCCGTATTCATGCACCCCACCACGTGGAAAGCGTCGGGACATGTCGACGCCTTCAACGACCCCCTGATTGACAACAAAGACAGTAAAAAACGCTATCGCGCCGACGTACTGATCGAAGAACTGCTGGCGAAATACGAAGAAAAGATTCAAAAAGAAATAGCGAAAGCGGCAAAGCGTTTCGGCGACAATTTCGACGAGCGTCAATTCCGCGAAACGAACCCGCGCGTATTAGAAAATCAGGCCAAGCACGACCAAATCCACGCCCGTTTTGTAAAAGCGCTGAACGATTCGGATTTGGCCGAGTTGAAAGCCATTATCATCGATTATGACGTGGTTGACCCCATCAGCGGGACAAAAAACTGGACAGACGTCCGTCAATTCAACCTAATGTTTTCCACCGAAATGGGTTCCGCCGCCGACACCGCGATGAAAATATACCTTCGTCCCGAGACCGCACAAGGCATTTTTGTCAACTATTTAAACGTACAGAAAACAGGTCGCATGAAAATTCCGTTCGGGATAGCTCAAATCGGCAAAGCCTTTCGGAACGAGATTGTCGCTCGTCAGTTCATCTTCCGTATGCGAGAATTTGAGCAGATGGAAATGCAATTTTTTGTTCGTCCGGGCGAAGAGATGAAATGGTTCGAGCACTGGAAGCAGCTCCGTCTCAAATGGCACAAAGCGCTCGGGCTTGGCGACCACAAATACCGTTTTCACGACCACGACAAGCTGGCCCACTACGCCAATGCCGCCACCGACATCGAATTTGAGCTGCCGTTCGGATTCAAAGAAATCGAAGGCATACACTCCCGCACCGATTTTGACCTGTCGAGTCACGAAAAGTATTCGGGAAAAAACATCAAGTACTTCGACCCCGAACTCAATCAATCATACACCCCCTATGTCATCGAAACATCGATAGGCGTCGACCGCACATTTTTATCCATCATGGCCGCGTCCTACGAAGAAGAGTTGTTAGCAAGCGGTGAGAGTCGTATTGTGCTGAAACTACCGCCGGCATTAGCCCCAGTCAAAGCCGCGATATTTCCGTTGGTAAGAAAAGACGGGCTTCCCGAAGCCGCACGCAGCATCCTGGAACAGTTAAAATTCGATTTCAAATGCACCTACGACGAAAAAGACTCCATCGGGAAACGCTATCGTCGTCAGGATGCGACAGGCACACCAATCTGCATCACGGTCGACCATCAGACCTTGGAAGACAACTGCGTAACCGTTCGCCACCGCGACAACATGCGACAAGAACGTGTTCCCATCCACAGCCTGCACCACCTTATCAACGAACAGGTCAGCCTAAAAAACCTGTTCAAGAAAATCGTAGAATAGCGTGACACCTCACGCGGGCTATTTTTATAAATTGCCCGTTGAAGCAATATTCGGAGGGGGGGAGTCTTCCCCTCGCTACATTCCACCCTTGGCGTCTTCCTTGAAGAGAGAGAAAGAGATTGAGGGAGTGGTGGAGTCTCCCCCTCGCTTCATCCCACCCTTGGCGTCTTCTTTGAAGAAAGAGAAAGAGAATTAGGGGGGGGGAAGTCTCCCCCTCGCTTCAGCCCGCTGCGCGGTCTTCCGCTACCCCCTCTGCGGGGCTCTGCCCCGCAACGCCCCGTAAGACAGTGATTAAATAGTGATTAGTGATT
>JAIRTG010000030.1 GCA_031255055.1 Prevotellaceae bacterium | reverse complement strand
CCTGTTGAAATAGACGCAAGCAAAAGGGCTTTACTTTGGCTCGACGGTGCCGGAATCACTTCGGGAACAACACAGGAACAAGCAAAAGACGCTTTAAAATCAGCCGCTTATACATACGTTGTAGCCGCTTTTGGCTCGCTGGCGACTTTAATATATTATATCCTGATATTTTCGGGAAGGCGCAATTAAAATTGTTTTATTAAAAGAAATGCTTAACTTTGTTGCCAAGCAATAATTATAACTTTATGGTGTACGCAGAATTAGGAGATGTATTATATATTATCTTATTGGTAGTATTTGTGCTCAGCGGCCTTTTTAAAAGCAAAAAAAAGAGAGCCGATGCTCAAAAGGACACGTTGCCGAGAGATATTTTTGTGGAACCCGAAAAATACGAGGAAGAAAGTGAAGTTTTTGACGATTGGATTCCGAAAGTTGAAAGAACGGCGCCTATGACGGTCCCTCCGGCTCCCGAAATTATGGAACCTGTTGTAAAAAAAGTTGTAAAAAAGCCTGTGCCCAAAATGAGCTATGACACTGTTGAGGATGTTTCAAAACTAAGGATTAAAGAAAAATATACTAATATTGAAACAATAGAAAGTTCTGAAACGGGAAAAAGTGATTTGCTGAAAAGTATTCATTTTGACAACGAGGAAGATGTAAAAAGAGCATTTATTTATTCCGAAATATTTAATCGAAAATACTGTTAATCGGCATATTTTTTCGTAAATTATATTTAAAACGGTTGTCGGTTGATTAAAATTATTATCTTTGTAAACGAATTATTTCACTAAGCGATGGGGAGTTCCGGCAACAACTGTCGGAATTCTTTTTGTTATTGTTTAACTTTAAAGGAAAAACAAATGGGAGTAGTTTATATGACCCAAGAAGGTTATCAAAAGTTGATAGACGAACTAAATGAACTTGAAAGTGTTCAACGCCCTGCAATTTCGAGGCAGATAGCTGACGCCCGCGACAAAGGCGACTTGTCTGAAAATGCAGAATATGACGCGGCAAAAGAAGCGCAGGGATTGCTTGAAATGAAAATTGCACAATTAAAAGACACAATCGCATCGGCGCGTATGATCGATGAGTCGAAAATCAGTACTGATGAAGTTCAGATATTGACCCGTGTCAAAATTAGAAACACAAAAAATGCGCAGGAAATGTCGTATATGATTGTGTCGGAAAGCGAAGCAAACCTGAAAGAAGGAAAACTTTCGGTAACAACACCCATTGCAAAAGGGTTGCTCGGTAAAAAAATAGGCGAAAAAGCACAAATAATGACGCCTTCGGGAAACATCGAACTTGAAATACTCGATATTTCTTTATAGATTTTTGAAATATTATCTTAACATCAATCGGCATTAAACAAATATGGCAACAATTTTCAGCAAAATCATTGCAGGCGAAATACCGAGCTATAAAATAGCGGAAGATGAGCATTATTATGCCTTTTTGGACATCAGCCCACTGACAAAAGGACACACGCTTGTAGTTCCGAAAATGGAAGAAGATTATATTTTTAATTTGGACGATACTTCGCTGAGCGGACTGATTCTTTTTTCGAAACGTGTAGCAAAAGCGATTGAAAAAACAGTTCCGTGTACGCGCGTCGGGCTTGCGGTGATTGGCCTTCAAGTGCCGCATACACATATTCACCTGATACCGATACAGGACGAAAACGACATGAATTTTGCCAATCCGAAACTAAAACCGGAGGCAGAGGAAATGCAAAAAATTGCCGAATCAATCCGGCAACAATTCAAATAAACGAAACGGTATAATACCTGTTTAAGCTATTTCTAAAAATATAGAGATAGCTTTTTTCGTATATATCCCTATAAATACGGCTGTATCTCAAGTCCTGAGAGGGTACATTTCAAATTGTCATTTTTAGCAAAAAAAAAATAATTTTCCATAGAACTCTAAAAAACAATTTTATGGCCCGAGAAAAATGCAAAGATATAGGCCGGCTCAAAGATTACACTAAGATGACTGCTTAGAAAAAACGACAATTTGAAATATACCACGTATTGATAAGCTATAGTTTGTAAAAACCTCTTCGGACACAACCCCTATATGTGGGGATTTTTACTATCGTAAAATACCAAAAATATGCGATTGTCACGCGGGATTCCTCAGGATACCTTTGCACTCGTTTGATAAAGATATTTTTAATGACGAACATATTACAAAAAACTTTCATCTTTTTCGCATTTATTTTCTGCACATTATCCGTTTCTTCGGAAGAAAAATCATTGGTGAACATACAAGGGTTTATAAAATCAAAATCAGGCGAACCGCTTGATTACGTCTCCGTTTACATAAAAGGCACACATTACGTAAGTTTTTCCGACAGTAACGGAAAGTTCTCAATAGAAGTTCCGGATGGCAAATCTCAATTGACCTTTTCACTGTTGGGATTCAAAACAAAAACAATCGGGATTGCTGACCGGCGAAACACCCGAAAACCGATAGAGGTAACATTAGAAGAAGACAATCGAACGTTAAACGAACTTGTTGTAAACGGGAAATCCAACATTCAAAAAGTAAAAGAATCGCCATTTAACGCAGTCGCCATTGATACGAAAGCATTGCAAAATTCCACCCAAAACCTGAGTGAAGCATTGACGCAAGCTCCCGGCATCAAGCTCCGCGAATCGGGCGGCGTCGGTTCGGATATGCAGTTGATGATGGACGGATTCAGCGGGAAACATATTAAGATATTCATAGACGGTGTGCCGCAGGAAGGCGTCGGAAATTCATTCGGATTGAATAATATTCCTGTCAATTACGCCGATCGCATAGAAGTGTACAAAGGCGTCGTTCCGGTCGGATTCGGAACGGATGCTATCGGCGGAGTCATCAATATTATCACCAGGAAAAACAAAAATCGCCGGTTTTTGGATGCTTCCTATTCATACGGTTCGTTCAATACACACAAATCATATATCCACTTTGGGCAGGCGTTTGAAAATGGCCTCACATACGAATTTAACGCTTTCCAAAACTATTCGGACAACAGTTATTACGTAGATACGTCCGTCAAAGATTTTGAAACCGGCGCCATCAATAAGAAGAAAATAGAACACCTGAAACGTTTTCACGACAATTATCACAATGAAGCGGTTGTTGGTAAAATCGGCGTTCTGAATAAAAAATGGGGCGATCGCTTAATGTTCGGGCTTACTTATTCGCGCATGTACAAAGAAATTCAAACAGGAGTTCGTCAGGAAGTCGTTTTTGGCGACAAATACCGTCAGGGATATTCGGTTATGCCCTCTGTGGAGTACCGGAAACGACACCTTTTCATCAAAGGATTAAATGCCGCATTGACGGTCAACTACAACAAAAACAGGACTAACAATGTCGATACATCCATGTACGAATACAACTGGCGCGGCGACAAACGTCTGATGAAGTTACCGGGCGAGCAATCGTATCAACACACACGTTCGGACAACAACAACTGGAATGGAACGTTCACCCTCGACTATCATATCGGGAAAGCGCATCTATTCACATTCAACCATGTTTTGAATGATTTTACACGATCCAATATGTCGTTGTTAGACAAAAACCCTTCGCCAAATCCGATACCCAAAGAAACACGTAAAAATATCAGCGGACTTTCGTATCGCCTGATGCCGGGCGAAAAATGGAACGTTTCATTATTTGGCAAATACTACGACCAGTTTGTCGCCGGGCCTGTGGCGACAAGCGCAACACAAGACAAGTTCGTACGGGCGACCAATTCGGTCAACGCAATGGGATACGGAATTGCCGGTACCTATTTCTTTTTAGAGAAAATCCAGACAAAGCTGTCGTATGAAAAAGCGTACCGTCTGCCGACAAACGATGAAATGTTTGGCGACGAAGACCTTGAAAGCGGCGACATCGGATTAAAGCCGGAGAATAGTGACAACATTAATCTGAACATCAGCTATAACGAAATTTCAGGAAAACATTCCTTGTACATCGAAGGCGGAGCGGTTTACCGCAATACCAGAGATTATATTCAGCGTAATATTGTCGATTTGAGCGGAGGAAAATCGGGAGCGGCTTATGTAAATCACGGGCGCGTACTTACCAAAGGGTTCAACATTTCGGCCCGTTACGGATTTGCAAACCTGATAAGTATCGGCGGTAATTTTACGCAAATGAACGTCATCGACAATGTCAAAACAGCGGCAAGCGGAACAAATCAGGAAAGCCTGACATACGGTACCCGTATGCCCAATCTGCCCTATCGGTTTGCAAACTCGGACGTAACGTTCTATTGGCACGGCTTACTGAAAAAAGACAATGTGTTGACAGTCACTTATGATAATTTGTATATGCACAGTTTTCCGCTTTACCCGGAAGCACTTGGCAGTAAATCCAAATTCATCGTTCCGACACAGTTTTCGCACAATTTGATTATTTCGTACAGCATACTTGACGGACGTTACAACCTATCCTTTGAATGTCGAAACTTCACAAACGAGAAATTGTACGACAATTTCAGTTTACAAAAAGCCGGCAGGGCATTCTACGGAAAAATAAGAATCTATTTAAGTAAATAATATACAGTTATATTCCCTTTTAATTTTATCTACAATTAAATATAAAATTTATAATATGAAAAAGTTTTTTTTGACTAAAAGTCTTGCGGCTGCCCTATTTGCAGCATTCGCACTCACATCTTGCAACAATGATACGCCGAATATTGAAGAAGTCGACGGCGCTTTGTCCACCTACGTCATTGCGGCGACGGTAACAACAACATCGGGTACGGCAAATTATCTGCTTTCGACCGATAAAATCACGGAAGGGACGATTACTTCGGTAAACAACGGCCTCACAACCGAAAGCGGTACACAGTGGATATTTCACAAAGACAGCTACCTCTATCGTTTGGCATACAATCAGGGGAATGACGGTTTAAGTTCCTCTTATATTCTGAATGACCAGGGAAAAGTAGAAGAACGCGATATGATTTATTCGATCAAACGGTTCACGTCCTACGGCACCTACAACGATTTAATCATCACTTCTTCCACCGGAGATTTAGGCGCCGGCTATCAGGACGAAAACGGCTATCAGCAAAAAGGTTTTCTCGTTTCCTACTTAGATGTAAAGCAGGAAACGTACAAGACGAATGAAAACGTGCTTATTTCCGAAAATTATTTAGGAAACGGCGAATACGTCACCTTAGCAGGATTTTTACAGGTAGGAAACAGGATGTTCTCCGCTCCTGTTCCGATGGGATTGAGTCAATTCGGAACGAAAGTCGACAACGGTCGATACGTAAAATATCCCGAGCTGGTAAAAACCGAAGACGGCGGGAACAACAGCAGTTCGTACAAAAAAGACGAACTGCAATGGACACAATATCCCAACGAAGCTTGGATTGCCATTTACGACAACGAAAGGTTGGAGTCCAAAAAACTCATCAAAACCGACAAAATCAGCTACGCATGTGGCAGATCCAGATCACAATACTATCAAACCATTTGGGCGGCCGACAACGGAGATGTCTATGTCTTCTCGCCGAGTTTTGCGAAAACAATGACCGAAAAAGTACAGCAAACCACCTTACCGGCCGGCGTAGTACGCATTAAAGCCGGCGCCGATAATTTTGACCCCGATTACTATTTTGACATAGAAGCAGTCTCCGGCGGAAAATCCTTTCTACGATGCTGGCACATCGGCGAAGACTATTTTCTATTGCTGATGTACGACAGACCATTGACCGAGTCGGGATACACAGCATCCGAGTTGGCCGTTTACAAAGGCGAATCCAAAAAGCTCACCTATGTAACAGATATACCATCCAAAGAACTGATAACCGCATTTGGCAACACGCCCAGTTGCGAAAACGGCATTGTTTACATACCTGTAACCGAAAAAGACAAAAATCCGATTCTTTACAGCATCGACCCGAAAACCGCAAAAGCGACCAAAGGAATCACCGTAGAAGCCACCCAAGTGAGCGCCGTCGGTAAATTAAAGCAATTAAAAAATTAGCATCAGTCCTTCAAAAATCCCCCCGCCCCCATTCGACTATCGGGCGGGCGGGTTTAGAAACTATTTTAAATTTTACGCATAACTTTTTGAGAACTTATTTTCAACCCTTTCATATTTCTTCATTTACACAACGGTCAAATGGTTAAAACACTCATAGATTTAGTAGAATTTCTGCGCTTATGTGCGCCGTTACTCACATCCACGGCAATTTTCGCCCTATTGAGTACACTACTGGCAAAATCAATCAAAAAACACGCGAAAGTATATTACCTCATTTTGGCGACACCGTTCATCCTGGTAGCCATTCCGGTAATCGCCCGTTGGTTTGGGGCCGAAATGACAGGATTCGCCCGCCTGCCGGTACTTGGCGAAATACTCAGAGATTACATCCACATGGGCACATTCGGTCATCCCTTGCTCATCATCATCATGTACATAGGTGCGTTAGACCCCAAAAAAATCTTCGTAAAAAAGCTCATGAGTATCCGGAAAGAGCTATCCATCATCGTCGGATTTCCGGTGCTGACACATTCGCTCATACGTGTCACCAACAATTTTCCGAATTCGGTCAAATTTTTCACAAACAACGCCGACTACCTGCAAAACACAAAAGTAGTAAACGAACTGGGTGCCGGGATAAGCAATTTCAGCTTTATATTAGGGATTGTCATGTTAGCTATTTTTCTACCGCTTTGGGTCACATCTTTCAGTTCCGTTCACCGGCGCATGGGAAACAAAAAATGGAAAAAGCTACAAAAGTGGTCTTACGTGCTCTATGCAACCCTATTCATCCACGCAGTCGGCATCCAGGCAGGAGGCATGATAAATCCCAGAGGCGGAACAGCAAAGCCAGCGGCCGAAACGGTCATTATGCAGGGACAAAACGGCAGAGAAAGCCATCCCGAGCGGCCGACACCGGTCGAAAACAACAAGTCGGATAAAAACAGCGAACCGGTCCACCCCTCATCAAACGGCCGTATGTCGTCCCAAGGCATCAAAGCCATCGAAGTCAGTCGCGAAACGAAACAAGTTATCCACCTCACCTCCCTTTTCCTGATTTACGGTTCATACCTAGTACTCCGGTTACGAAAAGCGAAAAAGGCCGCTTAAGCTGCTAAATCAAGCGTTCGGCTCAAAACACAAAACGAGGATGCTCACAATGGACATCCTCGTTTTGTGTTTTATTGTTTAAAATTTCGATTCCCTAACGGGACGGAATATGAGAAGCCTGCGTTGCCACGTAACTTTATTTGCTATGGGTAGCATTTCCCCAGTGGGGGCCTCTCCCTATATTTTTCCAAAGAAGGCCGTGCGAAAACTACGAATCAACACTATTTTCCTTGTACTCTTATCTGAGAACTTTTTCAAATATGGGATTCTCAGAGAGTATATTTTTGTTTTCACACAGCCACATGGCAGGAATGGATGGTATTGTATAAACTTTTTCACACGTTTGCCTCGAGAAATTATTACAAAAATATTTCTTAAAAAATGTTTTTATGACTATTTTTTAAAATAAAAAATATATCTTTATGAATATTTTACAAAAGATTTATTATGTCTTTATTGATATAAGAATATTTCAACTACATACAATTCACTTTATTTATTAACCAAAAACAATAAGTTTATGAAGCTAAACAGACACTTATCGTTATTCATATTACTGTTTTTAACAGTAATATGGGGCAATCGCATGGTTGCCCAGATCAGCGAGGGAGGGACACCTCCGAGTTTTGATTTTCCTGAAATGGAGACGCTGAAAAGCAGTAAATCCTCATTTCTTGTTCAATCTGATTTTGATATCAAAGCTCAAATAGAGTTAGACAGAAGAGAACAGGAAGAGACTTGGGGAGCAGTTCCATTAAGAATAGGGAAAAAGATTTTTGTGAATGAATCGCAGGGTGGATTAAACCTTTTGCGTGACGGTGAAAAAACAGTTTTACCGGACGGAACCGAAATTTGGAGACTGCACGTCAAATCTCCGAATGCACTGGCTGTTGGATTGTATTATGACAACTTTTTCATCCCTAAAGGTGGAAAACTGTTTATTTACAACCCGGCTAATAAGGCATTAATCGGCGCATTTACCGAAAAGAACAATGTAGCAAAAGGAAAAAGCTTTGCTACGGAGATG
>JAIRTG010000021.1 GCA_031255055.1 Prevotellaceae bacterium | reverse complement strand
CACGTTTCGCAAAAATATCCAGAATCAAATTTGTCCGGTCAAGTATTTTAACGTTCAATTCTTTCTCGATATTTCTTAATTGATTTGGCGCCAATTCGTCGTCGAAAATGACCAGTCCTATTTCATTCTCGTGAATGAAATCTCTTATTTCCGCCAGTTTACCCGGTCCGACAAAGGTTTTGGGATTGGGATAATCGAGCCGTTGAAGAAATATTTTCTGAGGTATCGCTCCGGCGGTTTCGGCCAGAAACGCAAGCTCGTCAATATATTCTTTCGCTTTTTCTTCTTTTTGGGTTTGGGTGATGATGCCGACTAATACTGCCTTTTCTTCGTATATTTCGGTAGTTGTTATTTTCATATATTCTCTTTTATAATATCAGTCTCATGGTTCATTCGATAATATACTGTGTGCGGGATGTTTTTGTGCAATGTCCCGATACCTTTCCCCGATAGCTCTCCAAACGGGGAAGAGAGAGGGGCTTCCTCCCGAAAGATTGAGGTGGGATGCCCGGGGCGTTGCGGGGCAGAGCCCCGCAGAGGGGGTAGCGGAAGACCGCGTAGCGGGCTGAAGCGAGGGGGGAGTCTTCCCCCTCCCAATTATCTCTTCTTTGACGAACTATACACGGCAATATCCGCATGAAAAACCGTAGCAAAAAAAGCCGCTTGGGTACCCAAACGGCTTTATGCTTTCTGATACGGACATTCCACATCAATATTTCTATTGTAATCTGAAATTCACCGGAAGCGTATATTTCACACGTACCGGTTTTCCCCGTTGTTGGCCGGGTTTCCATTTGGGCATTGACTGGATCACGCGGATGGCTTCTTTGTCCAAACTGGGATCGACGCTGCGCACCACTTCGATGTCGACTATGGAACCGTCTCTGTTTACCACAAACTGGCATGTTACACGTCCTTGTACGCCGTTTTCTTGTGCGATAACCGGATAGCGGACGTTATCACGCAGGTATTTCATCATCGCCGCATCACCTCCGGGGAATTGGGGCATTGTTTCGACTACTTGAAAAATAACTTCTTCGTCTTCTTCTTGAATTACCGGAGCCGCTACAGGCGCCTGTATGCTCACAACTTCCTTTTTGTCGTCTTCGGTACGTATCTCAATTGTTGCTGTTTCAACATCGTCATTAACAATGTTTAGGGCTTCGATGACATCCGGTTCGGGAGGCGGAGGAGGCGGAGGCGTTTCTTGTTGAGTAGTTTGAACAACATCATCGAGTTCGTCTTCTTCCAAGAAGCTCATGTCAACAACTTCGTAAACGGTTACTTGGGTATTTGTCCATTCAAGTCCTATGTAGACAAGCGACAAAACCATGACAAAACCCATCAATAGGAAAAATATCTTCCTATCTTCCAGTGAGGCTTTTGATGATTTTTTTTGTTTCATTTTGGTATGGTGTTTTTATAGTTTTTTTTCTACCGGACAAATATAAGAATATTTTTTCTATTCAAATCTCTTTACGTTGAAAAAAGTGGCTTTTCAAATTCAATTTGCCCGATATTATAGTTCTTTTGGATTTTTGACGTTCGTTAATTCGGTTGAAATATTCTTTGTGTGTGTCGGTTAATATAAAAAAGTGTATCTTTGACCGGTTTTTATTAATTTGTAGGGTGATTATTCTACCATACTTTTAGTACACAGTACGATGAGAAAGTTTTACACATTGTTTTCGTTACTTATACTCTTTTCTGTCAATGGTTTTTCCCAAGCAGGAAGAAGCGTATATGCTTTTCTGGACTTGCCCGTTTCTTCTCGAATAGGCGCTTTGGGCGGAACAAATGTTTCACTGAGAGACGGCGATTTGAATTTTGCATTTAAAAATCCGGCGTTACTCTCTCCTCAAACACATAATATGATCGCATTGAATGTGACTAACTATTTAGCGGATATTGCTTTCGGGACAGCGGCTTACGGCAGAAGTTTCGGAGAAAAGAATTTCGCAGGTGTCGGAATACAATATATCGATTACGGAAAATTCCTTGCAAAAACAGAAACAAATGAAAATCCGGACGGAGGGGATACCGAAGTCTATTTCACGGCTCAGGATTTGGCTTTTTATATTATGTATGCCCGTCCGTTATCGGAACATTTAACCATTGGAACAACATTGAAACCGATTTATTCGGCCTATGAACGCTATACCAGTTTTGGTTTGGCGGTTGATGTCGGGCTTAATTATTCGAATGAAAACGAGCAGTTTTCGGCGGGACTGGTATTTCGGAACATCGGACGCCAGTTGAAAGGCTATTATTCGGATAAAGACGGAGAGCATTTGGAAGCATTGCCTTTTGACATTCAATTGGGCCTAAGCCAAAAATTGAAACACGCACCGCTGCGTTTTTCTTTAACATTAAATAATCTCCATATTTGGGATTTAAGCTACAACTCGACCAACAAAAAGAACGATACTAACATCGACGGAAGCGAAAATACTGACGGCAAAATAGGTTTTTTTGACATGGCATTGCGACACGCGATTATCGGAGTGGAGTTTTTGCCGGGGAAAAACTTTTATCTTGCAGCCGCATACAATCACCGCAGACATCAGGAGTTGATTATGCCCGGATTCAAAAGCCTTTCGGGATTTTCGTTCGGTGCCGGCATCAAATTAGCTAAATTTCACGTGGGTTTTGCCATGACTCAGTTTCAAGCCGGCGCTTATTCCTACAATTTTTCCATCAGCACATCGTTGACCGAATTCGGATTGTAAATTTAGTTGAACATAGATTTGAACGATACTTTTTCGGCAGGCGCCTAATTTAAAAAATCAACAGGCCAGCCGACGTAAATACTCGACTATATGAGAAAAATTATTGTTGCTATTGACGGATTTTCATCGTCAGGAAAGAGTACGATAGCCAAAACGCTTGCCAAAGAAGCCGGTTATATTTACATCGACACCGGCGCCATGTACAGGGCAGTCGCATTGTTTTGCGCAGAACATAATTGGATCGACAATGATGCTATTGATGAAAAATCATTGCGTGAAAATATTGATAAAATCGCCATTCGGTTCAAGACGAACGAAGAGGGAAAAACCGAAACATATCTTAACGGGAAGAACGTAGAAAAAGAAATTCGCTCTTTGGAAATCGCCAACGGTGCCAGTCGTGTCAGCACATTGGGTTTTGTGAGGAAAAATTTGGTGGCGCGTCAGCAAAAAATGGGTACCTCGAAAGGAGTTGTGATGGACGGACGGGATATAGGAACCGTTGTGTTTCCGAATGCCGAACTGAAATTGTTTATAACGGCAACCCCCGAAGTCAGGGCGCGTCGCCGGATGACGGAATTGCAAAATAAAGGGGAAAATGTAAAGTATGAAGACGTCCTGGCAAATGTAAAAGAGCGCGATTACAGAGATACACATCGAGCCGAAAGCCCCCTTGTCAGGGCTGACGACGCTGTCGAAATCGACAATTCGGAGATGACTCCCGAAAAACAACTGGAAACGGTAAGAGCCTTGTTTCACGAAAAAGTGTTTTAGCCGGAAATACGCACAAATTTCATGTCCAACATACTAATTGATAAGCAATCGGGATTTTGTTTCGGCGTAGTTAAAGCGATAGCAAAAGCCGAAGAAGAACTGGCCAAAACAGGAAAATTGTACTGTTTGGGCGATATTGTTCACAACGGCCACGAAGTTGACAGGCTGAAACGGATAGGGCTGATTACGATTAATCACGAACAATTTAAGCAACTCCACAACGCGAAAGTACTGCTGAGAGCACACGGCGAACCGCCAAGCACCTATCAAATCGCAAAAGAAAATGAACTGGAACTCATAGACGCTTCCTGTCCGGTTGTTTTGCGCCTGCAAAAACGGATAAAAGCATCGAGTTTGGCGGCAGACAGCAATACCCAGATTGTGATTTACGGCAAAAAAGGACATGCCGAAGTTAACGGACTGGTGGGACAAACCGACGAAAAAGCGATCGTTATTGAAAACGAAAACGATTCGGACAAATTGGATTTTTCAAAACACATCGTACTCTTTTCGCAAACAACAAAGTCGTTGGAGGGTTTCAACCGACTGGTCGAAAATATCGCCTCGAAAGTCGAAAAAAATGTACGCTTCAAATATTTTGATACAATTTGCAGGCAGGTGGCAAATAGAATCCCGAACATTACGGTTTTTGCGCGACAAAATGATATTATCATTTTTGTAAGCGGCAAAAAAAGCTCAAACGGGAAAGTGCTGTTTGAACACTGCAAATCGGTCAATCCGCAAACCTACTTCGTATCGTCGGCCGACGAAGTGGCCACACTGGATATTGATTTAACAAAAAAAACAGGCATTTGTGGCGCTACATCCACGCCCAGATGGGTGATGGAGGAAGTCGAAAAAGCACTCTCACAAATGGCCGAAAAAAAGGTATAAAATAAAGGTATAAAATAATGACAGCTATAGCTGTTTTCGAGCCGGCTACGCCTATCGGAAAAACAATATCAACATTTTAAGTAGAAAATAATTATGCAATACGAACTTAACTGTATCGGCATTTTGACCTCGGGGGGAGACGCCCCGGGAATGAATGCGGCCATTCGTGCCACCACACGGACGGCTATCTTTAACGGAATAAAGGTAAAAGCCATTTACAGAGGCTACAAGGGATTAATCTCTAACGAAATAAAAGATTTCCAGACAGAAAACGTCAGTAATATCATCCAACGGGGGGGCACCATCCTGAAAACCGCAAGAAGCGACGAATTCAGAACGCCCGAAGGCCGGAAAATAGCGTACGAAAACCTCCAAAGACACGGCATGAATGCGCTGGTCGTAATCGGTGGAGACGGCACGTTCACCGGCGCCCGCATTTTCGCACAGGAATACAATATCCCGATTGTAGGCCTGCCCGGAACAATCGACAACGACCTTTGCGGAACAGACACAACAATCGGTTACGACACGGCTTTGAATACGATTATTGATGCGGTAGATAAAATTCGCGACACGGCATCGTCGCACGAACGGCTCTTTTTCATCGAAGTGATGGGACGCGATGCGGGATTTTTAGCCCTAAACAGTGCGATCGCTTCGGGCGCCGAAGCAACCATCATCCCCGAAAGAAAAACGAAAGTCGACCAGTTGAAAGAATTGATCGATAACGGATTCCGCAAATCAAAAAACAGCAGTATTGTGATTGTCGCCGAAAGCGATATAACCGGCGGCGCAAACGGACTGGCCGAACGTATGCGGATCGAACATCCCGAATATGACGTACGTGTCACCATTTTGGGTCATATACAGCGTGGCGGTTCCCCCACCGCCTACGACAGAATCATTGCCAGCCGGATGGGAGTCGCCGCTATCGACGCGCTGATAGACGAACAAAGAAGCATCATGATCGGTATCGTAAACAATCAGATTGTGCACGTACCGTTCACCAAAGCCATCAAAGACGACAAACCGATAAATGAAAGTTTGGTCGGAGTGCTTCAGATACTCTCCATTTAAAAAGTCGGAGAAAGTAACAAATGGCCACTTTCTCCGACTTTTTCCCGACATTATTGTTCTTTTCAAATAAAAATGTTTACATTTGCAACTGCTCATCGAAAAGATCAGCTAAATTGTTTTTTGACGTAGTTGTTTGTGCATGTTTTTTTTTTTGAGCAATTTTTTTGTTTTGATAATTGTCCGCTCAATCGCCTCTGTGAAGAGGCGATTGTTCTGTTAAGCCTGTCGTTTTTGATTCTTCCTTTTTTAAAAATTACACCACTTTTTTTCATTTTATCCGGCATTATTTAAAAAAATTAGTTACATTTGCGACCGCTATCGAATTAAGAGTTTCGTATTAATAATAATTGTTTTTTTGCATTATTTTTTCGCAATATCATTGCTAAACAAGTTTTTTTGTTTTGACTAATGTTCTCTCAATCGCCCCTGTGAAGGGGCGGTTGTCTTATTATCCGGATTTTTCAATTCATCCTTTCTTTTTCTCCCGATGTGATGCTATTTTTTTGAAAAAATTAGTTACATTTGCAACCGCTCCGAAAGGAGAGCAGTATACGACGTATGATTGTAGAATGTGTTTTCAGATTGTAGATTATTTTTCTTACCATCATTACTTTTTATTATACATATCATTAGTGAATTTTTATTTTTAATTGAATTTTAAATTTTAAGAGAATTATTCTTTACTAATTACAAATTGTTTTTTTCTTTGCATTATTTTTGAAATAAAGATTTTGTTTTAACTAAAATTGTTTCATTTTTCAATCGTCCCTGTGAAGGGGCGATTGTTTTTTTGTCCGGACGAAAGGAATAAAAAACAGTGAGACAGGGTGACACTTGCGACCGATAGTCCGATAGCGCGAGTTGTCACCTCCCCGCAGACCCGAACGGACAGATTTCCCGCAGCCGGTTCCTCCGAATAACGGTTCGCCGACGGAGGATGTAGCGCCGATGTTCTTCCCGCTATCCGCACTTCCAATGTTGACATTCCCGTCAAGTCTCCGTTACAGGCCATCTATCCAAGATCCGGCTCCCTGTTCAGGTACACCCCTCCCCTACCCGACGGCTTTCACGGAGCTGATTTCCCATCTTTCGCCCGACTCTGTGACTGTACCAAAACGGCGTCTGTCCGTCGCCTCCTCCTCACTTCCGCTCGATTCGGATACCCGTCCGCTGCATAAGTCCGCGTGAATGCTACGAATCGACCCTTTTTTATTCATGCCCCTAATCGCCTACTGTAGAACGAAGATATTTACCGTCAATACTTACCAATTCGTTGTCATATTACAGGAAATAAATCGTTTCCTTGAGGAAATAAATCGTTTCCTTGAGGAAATAACTTGTTTCCTCAAGAAAAAAAACATACCTTTGCGAGAGAAAATAACCACTGTAAATCCATCTAAAAGAAATGCTATCATGAGTATCCATTATATTCCCGATATTACCGCCAAGTTTAACGAATGGCAGGACGTACTCGTCAGTGACATAAAGACGAAAGCCGCCGGACTGGGCATCCCGCCCGATGTACTGACAACGCTACTGACGCTGCAAAAACACTGGAATGAGGCATACGCTGCGGCCGAAAATCCGGCAACCCGTACCAAAGGCGCAGTAAAAGAAAAAAACGATGCACGCAAAGCGTATGTGATGGAACTGCGTAAGGTGATCAAGATGTACATTACGTACAACTCTACCATCAACGATCGGGAACGGGAAGATATGGGACTGCCGGTACACAAAAAGAAATGTACCCCGACACCTGCCATCACAAGTCGTCCGAAAATAGGGGTACACTTTCCTCAAATACAGCAGCATAGACTGATGGTGCGGGACAGTGTACTGAACAGTCGCGGCCGACCGTTTCATGTCGCCGGATTCGAGGTCTGGCGCAAGGTGGGAGAACCGTCGCCCGCTACCGAAACCGATTGGCAATTGGTGGTACAGGCGCCACGATCGCCTTTCTTGCTGACATACGGCGAAGCGGAATCGGGTCTTCGGGTCTATTACCGCGTTCGCTGGGTGAGTAAACGCGGTCTGCCTGGCCCATGGAGCGCAATCGTAAGCGCAATCATCCCCTGACCGAAAAGGACGTATTCGTCGCCCGATTTGGTTTCTACGCGGACTGTTCGTGTTTAAATTGTGATTAGTGATTCACTAAACACGAACGACGGTCTTCAAAAAGAAAGAGAAAGAGATTTAGGGGGGGAAGTCTCCCCCTCGCTTCAGCCCGCCTGCGGCGGTCTTCCGCTACCCCCTCTGCGGGGCGCTGCCCCGCAGAGGGCAATGTCATTCAGTTAAGGATTAAAAACAGGAAAACCATTGAGTTACGGAAATAAATCCGGTTCTTTGTATCGTTAAACAAAAAGAACAAAACTCAATGGTTGATG
>JAIRTG010000012.1 GCA_031255055.1 Prevotellaceae bacterium | reverse complement strand
CACTCATCACTCATCACTCATCACTCATCACTCATCACTCATCACTCATCACTCATCACTCATCACTCATCACTCATCACTCATCACTCATCACTAATCACTAATCACTAATCACTATTTAATCATTGTCTTCGGGGCGTTGCGGGGCAGCGCCCCGCAGAGGGGGTAGCGGAAGACGCCGTAGGCGGCTGAAGCGAGGGGGAGACTTCCCCCCCCCCCTAATTCTCTTTCTCTTTCTCTCTCTCTTTCTTCAAGGAAGACCGCACGGCGGGCCGGAGCGAGAGGAAGACTTCCTCCCCCCTACATCTCTTTCTCTTTCTTGAAGGAAAACACCAACATTTGAAACAGATTTAAAATAAAAACAACGAAACGATTATACAATTAGCCTTAATCACACTAAAATTCAATTCGAAGCGCCGAATGTAAACCGACGATTTGATTTATTTTGATAATTTTGCAGCGATTAAATCCGAAATAAATAAGAAAAAATTCAGATTATGACTAAAAAGTATCGTATTATCAGCGCCGACGAAGCCGCCGCTTATATCAACAATGGAGATATGGTCGGTTTCAGCGGTTTTACCCCCGCCGGATGTCCCAAAGACGTACCGGCCGCAATCGCAAAACGTGCGGAAACGTTGCATGCAGCAGGAAAAACATTCAAAATAGGGATGTATACCGGCGCCTCGTCCGGCGATTCGCTCGACGGAACACTGGCACGCGCTAAAGCTATCTTGTTCAGAACCCCCTATCAGTCGAACAAAGACCTGCGTACGGCTATCAATTCGGGCGATGCACCCTATTTCGATATGCACCTCTCTTCGCTGGCACAGGAACTGCGCTATGGCTTTATGCCTAAACCGAAATTTGCAATCATCGAAGCCGCCGATCTGACCGACGACGGAGAAATCGTCCTGACAGCCTCGTGCGGCATCACCCCCACGATTGCCGAACTGGCCGATCACGTGATCGTCGAACTGAATCGCTATCACCCCAAAGAACTGAGGGGAATACATGACATCTATCAGCCGCTCGACCCCCCGTATCGCAAAGAAATACCGATTTATACGCCTTCCGATCGAATCGGGCATCCGGTGGTGAAGGTAGATCCCGAAAAAATCCTCTGCGTCGTCGAAACAAACAATCCGGACGAAGTAGGCGGATTCACCCCGCTCGACGAGGTGACAAAAAAAATCGGCGTCAACGTCGCCAACTTCCTGGCGAATGAATTAAAATCAGGCCGGATTCCCGCCGGATTCCTGCCGATACAGTCCGGTGTGGGCAACATCGCCAACGCCGTGATGCTGTCGCTGGGCGAAAATCCGGCCATTCCGCCCTTCGAAATGTACACGGAAGTGATTCAGGACGCCGTCATCGATTTGATGCGCAAAGGAAATGTGAAATTCGCCAGCGGATGCTCCCTCACCGTATCGCGCGAAGTGCTGGAAAGTATCTATGCCGACTTCGACTTCTTCAAAGACAAAATCATACTGCGTCCGCAAGAAATATCGAACAACCCGGAACTGATCCGCCGGATGGGATTGATCACCATCAATACCGCACTGGAGGCCGATATTTTCGGAAATGTCAACAGTACGCACGTTCTCGGACAAAAGATGATGAACGGCGTCGGCGGTTCGGGCGACTTTACCCGTAACGCATATATTTCTATCTTCACCGCACCTTCGACCGCCAAAGGCGGCGCCATTAGCGCCTTTGTACCAATGGCGTCGCACATCGACCATTCCGAACACTCTGTGAAAATCATGATTTCGGAACACGGTATCGCCGACTTGCGCGGAAAATCACCGATACGGCGAGCCGAAGAAATTATCAACAACTGCGTTGCACCGGAATATCGCAACGACTTGCGCACGTTCATGAAATTTCTGGGCGACAAAGCCCATACACCCCAATACCTACAGGCTTCGTTTGCCATGCACGTGCGGTTTGAAAAAACAGGCAGTATGAAAGGCGTCGACTGGAATCAATTCAACTAATCCTAATCAGCAATACGCAGACGTATGAATAATACATTTAACGACCTTTTCAGGTCATACAACACCGCTCTCAAAGACGAGAACGTGCAACAGGATGTAGCCGAAATCATCTCGGAACACTTCGCCGAAAACAACCGCGAAGATGTGTGGAAACAATGCCTGAACCAAATCGACCTGACATCGCTAAACGGTTCGGACACCGACGCCAAAATCATTGAAATGACCGACAAAGTCAATCGGTTCAACGTCAATTTCCCCACATTGCCCAACGTAGCCGCCATCTGCGTCTATCCGGCAATGGTTCCGGTGGTCAAATCTCATCTCACCGAAAATATCGGTATTGCGGCAGTTGCGGCAGGCTTTCCAGCCTCCCAGACCTTTGTCGAAGTGAAAGTGGCCGAAACAGCAATGGCCGTACTCGAAGGCGCAACCGAAATCGACGTCGTGATTTCTATCGGGAAGTTTCTCGAAGAAAAATACGAAGAAGTATACGAAGAACTTTGCGAGATAAAATCATCCTGCAGAGGCGCACACCTGAAAGTCATACTGGAAACAGGCGATCTGAAAACCGCCGGAAACATCAAAAAAGCGTCCCTCATTGCGATGGCCGCAGGAGCCGATTTTATCAAGACGTCGACCGGAAAAATCCCGGTAGCGGCAACGCTTGAGGCCACCTATGTGATGTGCGACGCCATAAGGGAATGGAACAGGAAAAATAATGTAACGGTGGGCTACAAACCGGCGGGAGGCATCTCTACGACAGAAGATGCCGTGAAACATTATACCATCGTAAAGGAAATGTTGGGCAACGGGTGGTTAAACAACAACCTGTTTCGATTTGGCGCCAGTCGGCTGGCGAACAACCTGCTCAGCTCCATCACAGGCAATCCTATCAGCTATTTTTAGACAGGGCGTCGGAGGCAATCTCTTTCTCTTTCTCTTTCCGGAAGGAAGACGCCAACGGCCGAAAGCGCTATTTAATCCGTATGATCGGACAAGACCTGAAGGTTTTGTCCGATTTTTTTATACCCCGCCCGCTTCACCGCCGACTTTTTGAAAACCCTGTTAAAGTCTTCTTCCGACAACGATTGCCATTTATCCATATCCCACTCCAAAAAGTCGGCTTCCGTCAATTCGGGATGTGTGTTTGGCGTTGCCCATTTTTTATTCCACGGGCACACGTCGGCACACACATCACATCCCGTCAGGCAATTCGACATCTTGGGATGAAACTCAACCGGTATCTCCCCTTTTTTCTCTATCGTCAGATAGGCAAGACAGCGGCGTGCGTCCATTCCCCTTTCGGACAACGCCCGGGTGGGACATGCGGAAATACACCTCGTACAAGTTCCGCAGCGGTTTTTGACAGGCTTATCATAATGCGTTTCGGCGTTCAGCAGCAGTACGCCGAGAAAGCAGTACGAGCCTGTTTGGGGAACAATCAACTGGGTATGTTTTCCAATCCATCCCAATCCCGCACGTTCGGCCCAGGCACGTTCGAGCACCGGGGCCGAATCGACAAAACAATGCCGAAAGTCTTTCGAGACGACATGCTCGCCGTACTTTTCCCGGATTATTTTTTCCAGAAGCGAAAGTTTTTCCTTCACCACCTGATGATAATCCGTTGCGCTATAAGCATATTTTGCAATTTGGGGAGCCGAACTGTTTTGGTGTTTTCGAGGATAATAATTCAACGCGGCCATTACGACCGATCGACATCCCGGCGTCAGCAAGACCGGGTCGACCCTTTTTTCGACATTGCGCGAGAGATACGCCATTTCGCCGTGACAACCGTTTTGCAGCCATTCATTCACACAAACCGCATCCTTGTCCAATCTTTCCGCTTTGGCAATTCCGCAGGCGTCGAACCCGACAAAGGCAGCGGTTTTTTTGATAAAGTCGTACATGAGACAGCGAACCGATGCTTACAAATGATGTTGTATCATCCTTTTGAGTTCGCTCGGATGGAGGTCGCGTGCAATGATTTCGCCGTTTTTACTCAGTAAGAAACTTGTCGGAACCTGCACAATGTTATACAGCGAAACGTATGACGTATTGACGCCCTGTTGATCCCGCACACATATCCAGGGAATGTTTTCGGTCGCATCTTCCCACAATAATCGATTGCGGTCTAAAGAAACCTGAAAAATCTCGAAGCCGTTTTTATGGTAGTTATTATACAGTTCGCGCAATTCAAACGTATGGTCTACGCTTTCAGCCGTTTCGTAGGCCGAGAAATCGATCAGCGTCAGCCGGCCCTCCAATTCGGACAGCTTTCTTTCGTCACCGTTTCGGTCGGGCAGGACAATATCAATATAGCCGACGCCCATTTCTTTGGCAATTTCGTTCCACAAAGCCCGTTCCTGCAACACCTTTTTCTTTTTGCGGGCTTCCAGCACATAATTATAAATGTTTTTACTCCTTTCATAATCGGGCATAAAGGTGTGGAACGAAGTCGCCACGGCGGCATAATACGGATAATCCGACTTGTCGTTCGACGAGAAAATGAACGTATTGTTTATTTTTTGGTACAGGGCATAATAAGCCGCCATTGAGAGCGGATTTGTAAAAATAACTTCACCCGCTTTCTTTTTGTGCGCATCGATATCGGTTCTGATTTCCGCTCTCAATGCCTCCTTTTCTTCGCCCTGCCCGGTTTGCAGTTTGTACAGTTTCTCTTGAATCGCCGCCACGGAAGCCCTCAACTCCTGAATCCGAACCGACGCCTCCGAATTGGCGATCACGCTGTTAGCCGCAAAATTTTTCGCGGAAGCGTTCACCGTAATCGTTTCGGTGGAGTCGACAACCAAGATGATTTGCTGATTATTTTTCAGCCTGATGCCATACAAATCGGGATAATCCGGTCGCGGGGCAGTAAACGAAAACCGACCGTCATTTTTCAGTTTCAGCGAATCGAGCATTATTGTTTTCAACAAGCCGCGGCGTTCAAAATAAAGCATCTCGTTATCACCCGCATCCGCTATTCGACCCTCGACGACAAAGCCATCGGTTTGTTTACACGAAAAAAAGACAGTCAGGATGAAGATCGGAAAGAGAACATATTTTTTCATACTCGTTACACTTAATTTAATGAGGCACAAAAATAGAAAATAATTTCAAACCTTTGGTTACGTCTTCTTTCGGACAGTCGGTTTACAGGAAATGCGTCTTGCAAAATTTAGATAACCGGCTAAACATAATCATTCTTTTTTTGTTATCACAAAGCGAATAAAATTACACACATCAAACCGAACAAATAATTCGTACATTTGTCGCCTTTTAAAAAATCATTTTAAAATTTAAAACAGAACAAACATGTCAAAAGTAACAGTTGTAGGAGCCGGAAATGTCGGCGCCACGTGTGCAAACATTCTAACGCACAACAGAATTGCGAGTGAAATCGTCCTGTTGGATGTAAAAGAAGGCATTGCTGAAGGAAAAGCAATGGACATTATGCAAACCGCCGGTCTACTGGGTTTCAACACAAAGTTGACCGGTTGGACGAACGATTACACTCAAACCGCCGGTTCGGACGTCGTCGTCGTCACGTCGGGCGTACCGCGTAAGCCGGGTATGACCCGTGAAGAATTAATCGGCGTCAATGCGGGCATCGTAAAAAGCGTTACCGAAGTGATTTTGCAACATTCTCCCGCCGCCATTTTGGTGATTATCAGCAATCCGATGGACACCATGACGTACCTGACGCACAAAGTGACCCGACTGCCGAAAAACAGGATCATCGGCATGGGCGGTATTTTGGACAGTTCACGCTTCAAATTCCAGTTAAGTCGGGCGTTAAACGCGAACCCGAACGAAGTCGAAGGGATTGTTATCGGCGGACACGGAGATACGACCATGATTCCGTTGGTACGCTATGCGACTTACAAAGGTCGTCCCGTATCGGAATTGCTCGGCAAAGAGACGCTGGATAGCATTGTGAAAGACACCATGGTAGGCGGCGCCACGCTGACGGCGCTACTGGGAACATCGGCCTGGTACGCTCCCGGAGCGGCAGGCGCCTACGTAGTTGATGCGATTTTGAACGATCAGAAAAAAATCCTCACCAGTTGCGCCATGCTCGACGGCGAATACGGTCAGGCCGACATCTGTATTGGCGTACCTGTCCGTATCGGCAGAAGCGGCATCGAAGAAATCGTTGATTACAAACTGAATGATGAAGAAAAAGCGTTGTTTGCCCAAAGCGCTGAAGTGGTACGCAGTACAAACAAATTGCTGAACCTATAGACCTACTTAGTGTTTAGTGATTAGTGTTTAGTGATTAGTGATTAATCATCCACACTAATCACTAAACACAGTCTTCCTTAAAGAAAGAGAAAGAGAATTAGGGGGGGGAAGTCTCCCCCTCGCTTCAGCCGCCTACGGCGTCTTCCGCTACCCCCTCAGCGGGGCTCTGCCCCGCAACGCCCCGTAAGACAGTG
>JAIRTG010000247.1 GCA_031255055.1 Prevotellaceae bacterium | reverse complement strand
TTCCTTTAAATTCTTCAAAGATAACTTCGTCCATTTTCGAGCCTGTTTCCGTGAGTGCGGTTGCGATAATTGTCAAGCTGCCGCCGTTCTCGATGTTACGTGCAGCGCCGAAAAAGCGTTTCGGTTTGTGCAAGGCATTTGCATCGACGCCACCGGAAAGCACTTTACCCGATGCCGGCGAAACTGTGTTGTAAGCGCGTGCCAATCTCGTAATCGAATCAAGCAGAATAACAACGTCCTGTCCGCATTCAACCATGCGTTTTGCTTTTTCATGCACCATGCTTGCGACTTTCACATGGCGCTCGGCCGGCTCATCGAATGTTGACGAAATGACTTCGGCGTGTACGCTGCGGGCCATATCGGTTACTTCTTCCGGGCGTTCGTCAATCAACAGGATAATCATATATACTTCGGGGTGATTTGCTGCGATGGCATTTGCGATGTCTTTCAGCAAAACGGTTTTACCCGTTTTCGGTTGTGCTACGATTAACCCTCTTTGTCCCTTTCCTATCGGCGAAAATAAATCGACAATACGTGTTGAGAGTAAATCGTTCTTACCTGTCGTCAGGTTGAATTTTGAATCGGGAAAAAGCGGTGTTAAATGTTCGAAAGGAACGCGGTCGCGCACATATTCGGGCGAACGGCCGTTTATTTTTGTTACTTTAATCAGTGGGAAATATTTTTCACCTTCTTTTGGAGGGCGGATGGCGCCTGTAACCGTATCGCCTGTCTTTAACCCGAATAATTTGATTTGCGATTGGGATACATAAATATCATCGGGAGAAGAGAGATAGTTGTAATCGGACGATCTTAAAAATCCGTAACCGTCGGCCATCATTTCAAGCGTTCCTGTGCCTTCTAAAATACCATCAAAGTCGAATTGCTTGTCGATGTTCCGTTGATTGTTAGGGCCGTATTTATTGTTGTTCCGCTGATTGCTGTTATTATTATTGTTAGGATTACTGCCATTATTGTTGTTCGGCCTTGTGATTCTCATCTCACGGTTTGCTTTTTCAGCCTGTGTTGTTTCGGTAATTTCTTTTTTCGGTTCTTCTTTTACCACTTCTTCGGCTGCTTTCGGGATATTTGGATTGTTGTTTTCAACAATATTTTCTTTTTTCTCTTCCGGTTTTTTCTCGATTCTTTTTCTTCCTTTCGGCGTTTTTTGAGCATCGCTGTTTACCGGCTCGCTTTTCACTTCTTCGGCAGCAACTGTTTTTTCGGGTGTTTTTTCAACTTTTTTTGTCGTTTTTCGAAGCGCTTTTTTGCTTTCTTCTTTTACTTCCGACGGTTTTTCGACTGTTGGTTCTTTTTCAGCTTCTTTTTTCACCGATGAGGCACGCGGCTGTTTTTTCTTCACAGGTTCTTGTTTTTCGGTACTGTTAGATGCTTTCCGCTGTGCATTTGCAACAGCCTGCTGATCTAAAATCTCGTAAATTAATTTGTCTTTGGTTGAACTTGGCTTTTTTATGCCCAAGTTTTTAGCTATCTCTTGAAGCTCAGAAAGGTCTTTTGCATTAAGTTGCAAAATAGTGTAGTTGCTCATAAAGTTTTGGGAAATAATATTTTTTTATTATATCATTTATCGTAAAAATATAAAGATAAATGTGCTTTGTTAAAATTGATGTTTATTATTTTCATGTGAAAAATCCAAACAGGAGAGTCTGAATTGTTGAATTCGTGTGCAAATGTATGTATTTTTATTTTATCGTGCAAAAAATAAACTTAATTTAATAAATAAATATCTTCTTGGCTGTCTCTTGTAAACAAACGGCAAGTTTAAATGTTTATTTTTAGCTCGATTATTTTTTTTGTTTTAACCGTCACTTTGTACCTGTCGTCGATACTTTTGCCGATAATCCACACAATATTTTCTTCGGAAGTTACAACCCAAATCTCATTTTTTTCAAACAGGTTGGTTTTTTTGTCGATAAGAAAATCGCTGATTTTTTTCTTTCCTTTCATCCCTAACGGGTAAAAAAAGTCCCCTTTCCGCCATTTTCTCACTTCCAGCGGATATTTTATAGCCGAAGCATCTATATGGGCGCAGTTTTTATCGGCCGAAAGCGTATAATCGCCGGTTTTTTCAAATACACTTATCAGCAATGGAAGCGGGGAGGTTGTTTTTTGCGTCTGTGGGGATATAAAAAAAGGCGCCGGCATGTTTACTGTTTTTTGTTCGCAAAGAATTAAAAAATCACGGTCTTTGACAAGCTGATGCGTTTTTGAATGAAAGATTTTTCCTGATTCATTCGTGAGATTTTCAATAATTTGGCTAACGGTCGATGAATTGAAATGATAGCCGGAAAGCAATTCAAATAAGACTGTTGAATATCCCGGAAGCTGTTTCAACAAACGAATATCAATTTTCAGGTATTTCTCATCTTTGCGTATGATATTTTTTTCGGCTTGCTCCACATAATGTTGTACAATAATATTATAATCTTTAAACCGCGTTGCCGATTCATTCAGCGTTTGCTTCACCGAAGGATTGATTTCTTCCATCAGCGGAAGCAATTGGTTCCTGATTTTATTTCGCGCGTAAATATTCTCTTTGTTGCTCGAGTCGGTCACAAACTGAAGCTGATGAGCTTCGACGTAACGCTCTATTTCGCAGCGTGTAACACAAAGCAAAGGGCGCACAACGTGTCCGTTTCTCATAGGAATGCCGGCCATGCCTTTCAGGCCAGTTCCCCGCATCAGGTTCATCAGCATGGTTTCGACGTGGTCGTCGGCATGATGCGCCACAGCAATGGCTTGTGCATTTTGCGCCGTGCGCGTTTTTTCAAAAAAATCGTAACGCAGTTCGCGGGCGGCCATTTCGATCGACATTTTGTGCATTTGCGCGTGTTTCACGGTATCGAAATCGACGCTTATAAACGGAATATTTAGCCTTCGGCAAAATGATTCGGCAAATATTTGGTCGCGAACAGACTCTTCGCCGCGAAGATGAAAATTGCAATGCACCGCTACACATTGATAATCGAGTGAATGTAAAATGTGCAACAGCGCGACGGAATCGGCGCCGCCGCTGAAACCTGCAATGATTTT
Organism: Prevotellaceae bacterium; assembly: GCA_031255055.1. GTDB lineage: Bacteria > Bacteroidota > Bacteroidia > Bacteroidales > Paludibacteraceae > JAIRTG01. The sequence goes on along the minus strand of JAIRTG010000247.1, from coordinate 5,893 downwards.
CTGCCGGTCGTCCAATAGCCGGTTGTTTTCAATATAAGACTTTACTTTATGTTGTATAATTTTCATTTTTTGATTTAACTTTGCAGGCTTTTGAGAAAAATATCTTTTGCACAAAGATAAATGATGTTTTAATTAAAACAAATTCTCTGATTATTTCGGCAAAAAAGCGAACTTTGGATATTATTTCAAAAACAAGGTGCGCCTCCCGAAAGGATTATTTAAGAGCGCGATATACAAATTAATTATTTTGTTAAAAAATGACTTATCAGGAAGCATTAGATTATTTATACAATAGCCTTCCCGTTTTTCACAATGTGGGCAGCGCTGCATACAAACCGGGTTTCGAAAATACGATTAAATTGATGGAAGCTTTGGGGAATCCCCATGAAAAATTTCGGAGTATTCATGTTGCAGGGACAAACGGAAAAGGCTCCGTGTCACATTTTTTATCGGCGATATTACAGGCTGCGGGGTATAAAGTCGGGTTATATACCTCTCCGCATTTGGTCGATTTCGGAGAAAGGATACGTGTTGACGGAAAAATGATTGAAACGTCTTATGTGGTTGATTTTGTAGAAAGCAACCACAAATTGCTCGGCCAAATCCGGCCGTCGTTTTTTGAAACAAGCATGTCGATGGCGCTTAAATATTTTGCCGATTGCCGGATTGACATCGCGATAGTTGAAGTTGGTTTGGGCGGCCGTCTCGATAGCACGAACATTATACATCCGATACTTTCGGTAATTACAAATATTGCTTTCGACCATGTCGAATTTTTGGGAGATACGCTTCCGGAAATAGCTTCCGAAAAGGCCGGTATTATAAAAAAGAATGCGCCTGTCGTCATTGGCGAGTACCTGCCCGAAACGAAACCGGTATTCGAGCAGAAAGCTTTTGCCGAAAATGCACCGATTGTTTTTGCCGAAGATGAAATCCAACTACGTTTTCTTGCGTACAAGGATGGAAAAATGCTTGTAGAAACATCGAAAAATGAACAATTACTCATCGGATTGTCGGGCGTTTATCAGCTTAAAAATATCGCGACGGTTTTAACCGCCTGTAATGATTTGTTGAAATGTGGTGTGTTTATTTCGGCACAGGACATGCGTGACGGCCTCGAAAATGTGGTGGAAATGGCCGGTTTGCAGGGGCGTTGGCAGCGGCTTTCGGAAAAACCGTTGGTCATTGCGGATACGGGGCACAATGCTGCCGGCATTCGATACGTTGCGGAACAGCTCAGAGAGCAACACTGCGAAACATTACGCCTTGTAATCGGCATGGTAAATGATAAAGACATTACGGCGGTGCTGCAACTATTGCCTAAAAATGCTGTTTATTATTTCACGCAGGCAAATGTGGCGCGTGCAATGCCTTCGGAGAAATTGCGGGAAAAGGCCGTTGAACAAAACTTGGCCGGAACAGCTTTTCCGACGGTATCATCAGCCATTGAAAAAGCGATGCAAGATGCATCCGAAAATGATTTGATTTTTATCGGAGGAAGTAATTTTGTGGTAGGAGAGGCGATAATAGCGGTTACATCTCTTTGCAACAAGGGGAAAAACTTGCTCGCTTAGTGACGGATTGTTTTTCGTTTGTAAACGATTTGCGGTGTCAAATTGTATTTTAATTTTAATACAGAAAAGTAAATATGCCAAAAGTCAAAAAATAGCTGTTTTATTCCGGTTGCAATATGCTGCTGCATGGATAATTGGCTTGAAAAATGACTTTTGGCACACTCACTTAAAAAAGGTAACAATACAAAGTGTTTCATTTGCATATCCTCCTGTTTCCCAGTTGTTTTTCCAACGGAGAAACAGGAGGATTATTTACAATTTATTCCACAATGATTTTTTGTACGCTTTGGTTTCCGTCCGGCAGTTGTATTTGTAGCAGGTAGATGCCTGGTTGGATGGGCGCGTATAAGGTGCCGGATACGTTTTCGGATTGTTGTATGAGACGTCCCGACAGGTCAATTATCCGTATATTCGTGCTGCTGATGCCTCCCGGCAGTTTGACGTTGAGCGGCCGACCGGCTGTTACCGGATTGGGATATACGATGATATCTGCGGCGGTTTCGTTTACGATTAACCCGGTGCCGGTCTTCATGTCGAGCGTATATTTGATAAGCCCAATGTCGATTGTTCCTATGTAAATATCTACATGGCTGCCGCCTGTAAATATTCCGTCGGCGGAGGCAGACAGGATGTAGTCGAGATTTTTATTGTCGATTTTATCCCATGTGCTTCCGCTGTTAGTGGAGTAGAGTATCTCAAATGAAGTTGTCAGCGAAGTGGGGATGAATGCTATCAGATGGCCGTCCACTTCCGATGAATGACGTACTTTATACACCAGTCCGGTGTAACGTTTTGTCCATGTGTGTCCACTGTCTGTGGAAGTGTAGATTCCGGTGTTGGCGGTCATCGCGAACTGCTGTTTGTTCAGCGGATTTTGAGTAAGGCTGTAGATGAAGCCTAAACCGCTTTCCAGTCCGGCGGTGATTTTTGTCCAGTTGGCGCCGGCGTCCGTTGTTTCGTATAATTCGTCAGCGAATGTAAGCAGTGCATGGTCGGAATTGTCGTCATACACGTGTATGCCCATAGCGGGGACTTCTGCGGCATCTTGCGGTTCGTAGGGGAGATTGACGGCTGTGGCTGTGGGTGGTGACTGGGAGAAATCTATTTTTCGTAGAGAATTGTCTGAAAAAAAAGCCCATACGATGTCCCGGTTGTTGGGGTCAACGCATAGAGAGCGGCAGCGGCTATTGTAGCCGGGTACAGGGAACGTGGCGCGTGCTGTGGCGCCGTGATTGTCGCTTACGGAAAGGTTGGCGCCCATCCAACCTGACGAAAGTATATATACCCGTCCGGGTATTTCTTCGTCGGTAAAGAAATCTATTCCGAGGTCGAGTCCCGCCATATTCAAATCCATTATGTGATAGGGATTTTCTTCTCCGTTTGTAAGATTTCGGTGAATGTACCCGTATTGAAGGCCATAGTAGAGGTGTCCGCCTTCTTCTGCTGCCGGAACATATTTAACAATGCCTCCTGTTGTGACGAAAAACGGATTCTTTACACGGATAAGGGTTTCTCCTCCGTCGGTGGAAAAGAATGGGTGGTAATCGCATCCGATGAATACTTCTTCCGGATTGAACGGATTGAAAGAGGCCGATATGCCGTAATAGTATTCGTAAACATAGCTTCCGTAGGGGTCGTAGATGGAAGTAGCCCATGTGTTGCCCCCGTCTCGCGACAGTACTATTTCCGACTCTCCAAGTACAATGATGTGGTTCAAATTGCCCGGATTATAAACAATGTCCAGCACATTGTTCAAAATACCATCGTTCCATGTTATATCCTGTACTTCCCATGTGTTGCCGCCGTCCGTAGAACGGTACAGGTTTTTGGGGTGTAAACTGAAACCAACTCCTGTTCCTATCAAAATGTCAGCGGGGTTTTCCGGATGAAAGGTTATGGGGCCGAGTATGACATCGGGCAGTTTTTCCGTCCAGTTGTCGCCGCCGTCTTCCGAAATGAGTATTCCGCCATCTACGCCACTGCCGCCGCCCATACCTCTCGATAAGAATATTTTTTGCGAATTGTCGGGGCTAATAGCTACGTTGTTGATAGATACGTTACTGTCGGCCGTATAATAGATTTGTTTCCAGTTTTGGCCGCCGTTTGTGGTGTAGAAGGTTTTTCCGCGTATGGTAAGCAGATCTTCCCTGTAGCTGGTGTTCACAACAATTACATTATTGTCCTGCGCATGTATGTCGTAATCTTCAATCCATGCGCCCATATCGGCATTGGGCAGGCTGAGTTCCTTTATCATTTGCCGGGTATTGATGTCCAATACATGCAATTTGTTGTCGGGAGAAGTATTTACAACGTAGGATGCAAAACTCAGGGCCGTGCCGTTGGCCGTCAGTCGCAAAAATTTTATCTGACCGCCGGAGGGCAGTGCATAGAAAACCTTCCATGTGTTGCCGTTGTCTTCCGACACAACAATGTGGTTGGCCAGTGTGACGGCGTAAACCCTGTTTTCTACAGATTGGTCATACAAGAGGTGGTATATTCTACCATATTCACAGGAGCCGACAATGTCATACTCTACAGCCGTTAATTGCTGCGACAGGCAGCAACTCAGAACAAAAAATAAGAAAAAGGTAATTTTTTTCATAATTCAAAATTGTTTAAATGGTGATTTTTAAATTTTCTCCAAAGTAAATACGAGAAGCCCTCTCCCCTCAAATATTTTGGGCGGAAAGAATGTGACATCTTCCGGAAAAAATGTGACAATTGTCTATATGGTTGAAAGGTAGTGGTATAAGTCGGCGTTTTCGGGCAGATTCATTTTGATGCAAATGCGTTCTTTACGTTTTCGGCAGGCGTCGTGCGTGATGTTCAGCATCGAGGATATTTCTTTGCTGTTTAGGTTTATATATACATAAGAGAGGAAACGGATGTCGTTGGCGCTCAGGCCGGGATGGCGGGTTTTCAGGGCGCTCAGAAAACGCTGGTTTACGTCCTCAAAGTGGGTGAGGAAGTTTTGCCACTCCATGTTGTCTTCTTTCAGATTGTGCTTCAATTTGGTGATTTGCCGGGTAATAGCGCTGTCGTTAGCCACTGCCGGAATGACGGAAAGTGAGTGTAGTATGCTGTCAATCAGTTCATTTTTATTGGCAAGATGCAGCGCTTTGACGGCCAACTGGCGGTTTTTGCTTTCTATTTCGTTTCGCAGCTTTTCTTTTTCAAGAAGTATAAGGGTTTCTTTTTCTTTCAGTTGTTTTTCGAGCAGGAGGCGGTTGTTTTGTTCCTTTTCCAGTTCCAGCCCGGTGATTTTTTGGGTGTGTTCGGCAATTATTTTACGTTGTTTGTGTCTGGTGGCGCTTGCGCGAAATACCCAAAAGATGAGTATTATCACAAAGGCAAAAAACGAGAACATAACGATGTTTAACGTCTGCTGGGCGTCCAGTTTTCCTTTACTGCGCATCAGTTCTTCGCGGTAGTTTTGCAATTCAAATTTAATACGGGAATTTTCAAAAAGCATTTCGTTTTTTATGACATTGAGCGAGTCTTTGGCCATATCAAGGGAATCGCGGTAGCAGAGGGCGTTATTCGGGTCGTTGTATTTCCGGTACAGTTCCGAGAGGTGTTTAAAGATGGAAATTTTGCTTTCGATGTCTATATGGTTGCCGTCAAGGGTACTCAAAGCGTATTCGATGGCTTTATCCCGGTTTTGTTTCCGGTCGTAAATGTCGGAAAGTAACAGCAGTACAGCTACTTTATGGTCACTATCCATCGTCCCGTCTGTCCGGTGCAACAAGTTGTTGGCTATTTGTTCGGCCCTGTCAATGCTGTTGTTTTTAAACAGTATTTTGGCCTCCACCAACTTGCCTTGTTGCAGTACTTCCGGCTGACTGTCGAGCAACGGCAGCGCCATGTTAATGTATTCGTCTGCTTGTTTCAATTGTCCTCTTTCTTTCGCTACAATAGCCAAATTCACGGCATAGAATCCGGTTTTCAGGCTGTCTTTATTTTTTTTAGCCAGCGAAAATGCCTTGTCGAAATACTCTTCGGCTTTATCCATCCTGTTTTCTTTGGAATACAGGATGGCAATATTGTTCAGCACGGTCATTTCCGAAGAGGAATCAAGGTCTTTCAGTGCGATTTTGTAGGCTTCCAGATAGTTATTCAGCGCTTCGCCGTAATCAAGTCGCACGTAGTGGTTCAACCCGATGTTATTGTATGCCAGAAAGAGTTGTCTGGGGAAGTTATTTGTTTCGGCAATCAATTTTGCATCGGTAAGCAGTTCCAGCGACTTCACGTGTTCTTTCCTGTTGCGTGCCTCTACGCCCGCCCGGATAAGACGTTCACATTCCTCAATACTGTTAGCT